>NZ_JBGQOF010000014.1:0-123166 GCF_052113665.1 Flavobacterium sp. W22_SRS_FK3
ATATAGAATATTTCCTTTTTAGACTAACTAATATTTATGCTTAATTTTTACTACTCCTCAGGTTTTCGTATTGATCCTTGTTATGAGAAAGGATAAAGTCTTGACAATCAAATTGTATAAAAGAAAAAGCCAACAATCAAATTGTTGGCTCTTGAATATTTTTAATTTTTTAATTTAAAATGATTTATAAAATGGTGATCCTCAATTTCCCCAAAAAATTGAGAATCAATACCATTTTAGAAAATTATTAAACAGATATAATCTGTTGTGCTTTGTCTTTTATGGGAACAAACTAGCTTTATTAGTCCCAATGCTCTGTTTTTTAAAGGGTTACATTTCAGCAGAATCAATCCCTGTGCTTTGTCTTTTATGGGAACAAACTAGCTTTATTAGTCCCAATGCTTTGCTTTTTTATAAGGGTTGTATTTTAGCTTTCCTCAATCCCTGTGATACAAATTTAACACACAAGTACTTATAAAATTTTATATAATTTTTATTCTTTCTTATAGATTTCACATGTTAACCTATTTATATCATATAATAGGAATTAAAAAAATCAGTATTTTTGAGTTCTATTTCTATTATAATGGAATTAATCATAAGGAGCTTATTAATATTGAAGAAATGCTGGTTCAAATTGATACTATGCGATTTCTTTATCCAAACTTGTCTGTTGAAAAATATAAATCATTTCTCTCAGAAATGGTTTCAAATAATTATATACAGATTGGAGTTTTTGAAAATAATGTCTGTTTGGGAATAACCGGCTGCTGGTCTTCTACAAAACTTTGGACTGGTAAATATCTTGAGATTGATAATTTTGTGGTAAAACCAGAGCATCGTTCTAAAGGAATTGGAAGATTACTAACACATTATATTGAGCAGAAAGCGATTGCTTTAGATTGCAGTAGTATTGTATTAGATGCTTTTACCGGCAATTTTGCTGCACACCGTTTTTATTATAATCAGGGTTATGAACCAAAAGGTTTTCATTTTGTTAAAATTTTAGACGAAAATAAATTAACAAAATAAAAAACAACGAAGTTTTTTTATTGAACCTTCAAAATCATTAATAAACCAAAGAATTGGTTATTTTTGTTTTTGCAAACTTTATTATTTTTATTTTGGGATTATATAAAAATCTATTCAAACAAACAGCCATTTACGGATTAGCAACAGTATTACCCCGAATGCTAAGTTTTTTATTGGTCAGGTTATATACTGGTATTTTACCAACAGCAGAATATGGTGAAGTTTCAATTGTTTTATCCTGGATGGTTTTCTTTAACGTACTACTTTCTTACGGAATGGAAACCGCTTTTTTTAGATTTTACAGCGCTGAGGATGATAAAAAAAATGTAATTGCGACAGCAACAATATCCATATTTTGGACTTCAATTGGATTTCTCTTTGCCGCTTTAATTTTTAGAAATACATTGGCGGGCTGGGCTGAAGTAGATACACAGTATGTTACCTATTCTGTTTGGATATTAGTTTTGGACGCATTGGTTTTAGTACCGTTTTCTAAACTTAGAGCGAATCAGAGACCAATGGTTTATGCAGCGATTAAAATAGGAAATGTTATTATAAATCTTTTACTAAATATCTTTTTCTTAGTTTATTTGCCTAAACTGGCAACCGAAAATCCAAATTCTGTCTGGGACAATCTATTTATTGAAAATTTCCAGATCGCTTATATTTTTATCGCAAACCTTCTGGCAAGTCTTGCCACATTTATTGTGCTTTCGCCAAATTATTTTTTATTAGGAAGAAGATTTGATCCTGTGCTTTGGAAAAAAATGATGAAATATGGTTTGCCAATTTTGGTTGCAGGTATTGCATTTGCCGTTAACGAGCATTTTGATAAAATTTTATTGGGTTATTTATTACCGGAAAATTTAGCAAAGTCTGAGGTAGGAGCCTATTCTGCCTGTTATAAGTTGGGATTATTTATGGTTTTGTTTGCAACGGCTTTCAGACTCGGAATTGAACCTTTCTTTTTTAGTCATGCAAAAAGCGAAAATGCACCTCAAACTTATGCTGTGATCACTAAATATTTTGTGATTTTAGGATCACTTATTTTATTAGGAGTAATTGTTTTTGCAGACATTTTAAAATATCTTTTGCTTGATAATAAATCCTATTGGGAAGCAATGAAAGTAGTTCCTTTAATTATTTTGGCAAACTTCTTTTTAGGAATTTATAACAATTTATCTGTTTGGTATAAATTGACAGACAAAACAAAAATAGGAGCTTATATTTCCATTGTTGGTGCTATTGTAACTTTGCTTTTAAATTATCTGTTAATTCCAAAATATAGTTATTACGGATCAGCAATTGCTACTATATCTGCTTACGGTAGTATGATGCTGATTTCTTATATTTTAGGAAACAAATATTATCCAATACCTTATGATATGAATAAAATTGGAGCTTATTTGGGAATTTCAATTTTGTTTTCGACTATCTCTTTTTATGGATTCAGAGAAAATTATTTTGTTGGGATTCCGTTATTATTAGCTTTTATATATTTTGTTTATCATAACGAAAAAGACACTATTAAAGGAATTATGAATAGAAAGTAAATTACTTTTTAAACTTTTTTAAATCAAAAATGAAAATTCAAATTATCAATAGATCACAGCAAGATTTACCAAATTACGAAACAATTGCTTCGGCAGGAATGGATTTACGTGCCAATTTAACCGAATCAGTAACGTTAAAACCATTAGAAAGAACCATTGTAAAGACAGGTCTTTTTATTGAATTACCAATTGGTTACGAAGCACAGGTTAGACCAAGAAGCGGATTAGCTGCAAAAAAAGGGGTAACCGTTTTAAATTCTCCAGGAACTGTTGATGCAGATTATAGAGGAGAAATAGGTGTAATTTTAGTAAATTTATCAAATGAAGAATTTGTAATTGAAAACGGAGAACGAATTGCACAATTAATTATTGCGAAACACGAAAGAGCTGAGTGGATCGAAGTAGAAATGCTTTCTGAAACATCACGTGGTGAAGGTGGATTTGGAAGTACCGGCGTTAAATAGTAATCCGTTTTGCTTTGTATTACAAAAGTCAAATAAAACTTTACAAACTTTTCCAAAAGCATTTGTAGCTTTTCGATTAAATGATAAACCAAACCAAGGAGATTTTTTTAAATCCTCCCATAAAAAATAAATATAAAAATGAAAATAATCGTTCCAATGGCAGGCCGGGGTTCCAGGCTCAGACCACATACATTAACTGTTCCAAAACCACTAATTCCTGTTGCAGGAAAAACCATAGTACATCGTTTAGTTGAAGATATTGCTAAAATTTTGAAAGAACCAATTGAAGAAGTGGCCTTTATTTTAGGTGATGAAGCTTTTTTTGGTAATGATGTTGTGGAGAGTTTAAAGGATTTAGCAAATGGTTTAGGAGCAAAAGCATCTATTTATCGCCAGGACTTACCTCTCGGAACAGGGCATGCCATTATGTGTGCCAAGGATTCTTTATCAGGTCCCGCAGTTATTGCATATGCGGATACTTTAATTAGAGCTGATTTTGAATTGGATCCGGCTGCAGATTCTGTAATTTGGGTAAAACAAGTAGATCAACCGGAAGCATTTGGCGTTGTCAAGT
The DNA here is from genome assembly GCF_052113665.1 of Flavobacterium sp. W22_SRS_FK3. Lineage (NCBI taxonomy): Bacteria > Pseudomonadati > Bacteroidota > Flavobacteriia > Flavobacteriales > Flavobacteriaceae > Flavobacterium > Flavobacterium sp. W22_SRS_FK3. The sequence continues at coordinate 3,624 of NZ_JBGQOF010000014.1, forward strand.
TAAACACTAATAATGAGATTATTGAACTGGTAGAAAAACCAAAAGAATTTGTAAGTGATTTAGCGGTTATTGGAATCTATTACTTTAAAGAAGTGGGTGATTTGAAAAAAGAGCTTCAGAATGTTTTGGATAATAATATTCAGAATGGTGGAGAGTATCAAATCAATGACGGGATTAAGGCTATGATGGCTAATGGAAAAGTTTTTAAAACCGGGAGTGTAGATGAATGGATGGATTGTGGAAATAAGGATGTCACGGTTGAAACCAATACCAGAATGTTAGGATTTTTGCATAATGATGGAGAACATTTAGTGGATTATAATGTAACTTTAGAGAATTCAACGATTATTCCACCTTGTTATATCGGAGAAAATGTAGTTTTGAAAAACACAACTGTAGGTCCAAATGTTTCCTTAGGAAAAGGAACACGTGTAGAAAACAGTACGATAAAAAACAGTTTGGTTCAGACAAATTCGCATATAAAAAATGCCAATTTAGATAATGCAATGATCGGAAATCATGTTAGTTATAACGGAAATTTTACCAATATCAGTATTGGTGATTATTCTGTTTTAGAATAAAATAATAATTTGAAATGAAATTATGTAAATGATGAGAAAAGCAGTTTTTGTAATTTTATTTTTCGTTTTGCTTGGCAATACAGCGAAGGTTATGGCTCAGACAGAACCGGAAGACATTGCTATGGCTACCGATGAATATCAGGACTCTTTTTATGAATCATTAAAACAGAAAGGAATTGAAAATTATGATAAAGCAATTGTTTCGCTGGAAAAATGTATCAAGTTACAACCAAATGATGCTGTCGCTTATTTTGAATTGGGCAAAAACTATTTAAAGCTCAAGGATTATCAAAGTGCTCAGAATGCATTTCAAAAGGCAACACAATTAGATTCAAAAAATAAATGGTATTGGTTAGGAATTTATGATGTGAGTTATGAAACCAAAAATTATTCTTTGGCAATTGAAACGATTCAGAAAATTATTCCGTTTGACGAAGAGTATAAGGATGATTTAATTTCGTTGTACATGATTACCAATCAATATGAGAAAGCACTTTTAACGATTAATGAAATGAATGATAAATTCGGAAAATCAGAAGATCGTGAAAGATACAAATTGCAGATTTTATCTCAGGATAAATATCAAAATGCTGCAATCGATAATTTGATCAATCAGATTAAACAAAATCTAAAAGAAGAATCTAATTATATAAATCTGATTATTTTATATTCAAAATCAGAAGAAACAGAGAAAGCTTTGGAAGTTGCAAAACAATTAGCAAAAGAGATTCCAACGTCAGAATGGGCGCAGGTAAGTTTATTTAAAGGTTATTTAGACCAAAATCAGGCAGATAAAGCGATAAAATCAATGAATACTATTTTATCAAATTCAAAAATTGATTCAAAAATTAAACACAGAACCTTAAATGAATTTTTGATTTATGTGAATAAAAATCCGCAATATGCTCCTGATTTAGAAAAAGCGATTGGTTATTTTGATAACGATCCAAATGTAGATGTTGCAAAAGAAATTGGAAAATTTTATCATAATAAAGGTCAATTTGAAAATGCCATTAAATATTATGAAAAAGATTTAGAATCCCGTTCAGATACAGATCGTGAAACTAATTTGCTTTTGCTGGAAGCGTATACTCAGGAGAATAAATTTGAGCCAATGACCAAAAGAGCAATGACGATGATTGAGATTTATCCAAGTCAGCCGCAATTTTATTATTATGCAGGATTAGGAAGTAATAAAATGAAGCAATTTAAGAATGCAAAAACCGTTTTAGAAATGGGTATCGATTATGTAGTAGATGATAAAAAGCTGGAAGCAGATTTTAATATTCAGCTCGGAGAGGCGCATAATGGATTGGGTGATGCGAAGAAAAAAGAGGAATACTTTTTGAAGGCAAATGAGTTATTAAAACAAAAAAAGTAAAGATTTAGATGAAAAAATATATAGCAATATTAATTGTAACCATTTTTATGATTTCCTGTAAATCAAAAGGAATTGCAGTACAAAATAGTAGCACAGAAACACCTGCCAAAATTGACAAGAAAACAGTAGAAAAACACTATGAAAACAAATTAGATTTTTCTACATTATATATAAAAGCGAGTGCGAAGTATGTTGATGAAAAACAAAGCCAGAATGTAACGGCTGAAATTAAAATTGAAAAAGACAAGCAAATTTTAGTAAGTATTCGTTTTTTGGGAATCACAATGGCAAAGGCATTAATTACGCCAACTGCAGTTAGTTACTACGAAAAAATAAACAGTAGTTATTATGAAGGTGATTTTACAAGTTTAAGTAAATGGCTTGGGACTGAACTGGATTACAGTAAAGTGCAAAATTTATTAGTAGGTGAAGCTTTAGATGATTTAAGAAAAGGGAAATATACACAAACAATTGTAGAAAACCTTATTCGTTTAGAAGATGAGAAAGAAATGAATATTAAAAAAGCTTACTATTTGGAACCTGAAAAATATTTGCTGCAAAAAGAACAAATTTTACAATCTGCAGAAAACAGAATGTTAGAAATTAAATATGCTGACAGTAAGATTTTTAATCAGGGTATCCTTCCAACAAGTATTGAAATTAATGCCATTCAGCCGAAAGGCAGAACAGATATTAATTTAAATTACAATACTATTTCGTTTAATGAAGAACTTTCTTTTCCATATAGTGTCCCAAGTGGCTATAAAAAAATTATAATTAAGTAAATTTGCAAAAAGATATCAGAAAAATGTCAAAATTTCTCCTAAGCCTAATTTTTATATGCGCCACAACTTTTATGTGGGCACAGGACTCGCAACAAGAAAAGCTGGAACAGCGAAAAGCCCAAATTCAGCAGGAAATCAGAGATAACGAAAAGATGCTGCAATCTGTAAAGAAAAAAGAAAAATCAGCAGTTAATATTTTTTTGATTCAGCAAAATAAAATAAAACTAAAAGAAAAACTGATTAATACTACGGCTAAGCAAGAAAGGCTTTTAAGCGATGGGATGTATACTAATCAATTAAAAGTAAATAAGCTTAAAAGAGAATTGGCTGTCCTGAAAGAAGATTATGCAAAAATGATTTTGAAGTCATACAAAAGCCGTTCTGAACAAAGTCGTGCGATGTTTATTTTGTCTTCAGAGAGTTTTTTGCAGGCTTATAAAAGAGCTCAATATTTAAAACAATATACCAATTTCAGAAAGAATCAAGGGTTAGAAATTCAGTCTAAAACAGCAGAGTTGCTTGACTATAATGCAAAATTAGATGGACAGCGAAAAGAAAAGAAAAAGATTATTGCTGAAAATCAAAAAGAAAAACAAAGTCTAGAAGTTGAAAGAAAAGAACAGCAAAAATTAGTTAACGAGATTAAAAAAGACAAAAATAAAATTATAGCCGATACAAGAAGCAAACAAGCAGAATCAAAACGAATAGACAGACAAATTGATCGTTTGATTCGTGAGGCTATTGCTGAGGCAAATAGAAAGGCGGCTTTAGAAAGAGCTAAAGAAAATCCTGGTTCAGCACCATCAAAAGCACCGGTTTCGTCATCAAGAATTGCTTTGACACCAGAAGGTAAAATTTTAGCAGCTGATTTTAAAGCAAACAGAGGAAAATTACCATGGCCTGTAGAAAAAGGGTTCATTTCGTTAGGGTATGGAGATCAGCCACATCCTATTTACAGTTCGTTAACGGTTCATAATTCAGGAGTAGAAATTACAACTGAATCAGGGGCAACAGCCCGTGCTGTATTTGATGGAATTGTTTCGGAAGTATTCATTACATCGCCGGTAAATAAGGCCGTTATGATTCAGCACGGAGATTACTTTACCGTTTATCAAAATCTTAGTTCAGTATCTGTAAGTCAGGGAGATAAAGTAAGTATCAAGCAAAGTATTGGAAAAGTGAGAACCAGCGGAGATACAGGAAAAACGATTATAAAGTTCCTTATTCTTCAAAATGTATCCTATAATAATCCGGAGGGATGGTTACAAAACAAATAAGGGAAGAGGCGATAAGCCTCTTTTTTGTTTATAATTTATTACTGCTGTTGCTGTAATTGATCCATATAATCCAACTGTTCTTGTACCCGGATAGAAACTTCTTGTAATTTTACATCATTGATTTCTTCAAATTGGCGTCCGTCTTCATAACCAATAGAAACACATACAGAAAGCGTCTGTCTGGCTAATCCTTTAAAAGTTCCTTTTATGGGAGTACAATCAGTAAAATTTCTTCCTACTGAAAGGCGTACATGATTATCCATTGTCCAGATATTATTGGTTGGGTCTAAACCCAGCCAGCCCTGAGTTGACGTATAAATTTCTACCCAGGCATGTGTAGCACCTTCGCCTCGAAGCCCGCTTTCATTAGGACAAATATAACCGCTCACATATCGGGAAGGAATACCGGCTGTTCGTAAAAGATGCAACAGAATATGCGCAAAATCCTGACAGACTCCTTTTTTGAGCATCAAAATTTCATCGACCGTAGTCTCAATATTGGTAATTCCCTTGGTATAAGTAAAGTGCTCAAAAACATACGAATTGCATTGCTGTGCAATTTCAATTATAGGTTTATTGTTTACATCTATTTTTTTTAATATGCTTTCAATTTCTGCTTGTTTTTCGATTTTATCAATATAACAAAGACGTAATAATAAAATGCTTTTTTCTTTTTCGGCCTGGATATCTTTCACGGAAGTGGAATCAATTTCGGGAATTTTAAGTGAATGATTGACCCGAACTAACATTCTGGATTCAATAGTCATTTCGGTATGGGTGTCTAAAACATTGAAATTACCCACACGGTTTCCATAATAATCCTGAGAAATATCAATATTAGGAGCATGAGTAATTAAAAGCTGATATTGTAATACTTCCTGATTTTCAAAATGATGTGGAAATAGGCGTATTTCGTTAATGCTTTCTTTTATGGGATATGTATATTGGTATTTTGTGAGGTGAACTATTTTGAAAAGCGCCATATAGTTAAGTATAAGAAAAGAATAATTTTGAAAAATCGGTTGAAAACTGAATTAACTGGTTTTTGGTATTTCGCAAAACATCCTCTAATTCCTGATTTGTTAAGTGCTGATAATCTGTAAAAGCAATGTAACTTTTTAAACGGCCAAACTGGTTCATTAATGTTCTTGCTTCACTTAAATTACTGTCTTTAAACAAACAATCTAAGTAAGTGTTAATAAAATCAAGGGTATAGATAACAGAATGTGCAAAATCCATATTAAAAATTACCTGATGGACCACTTTTCGGTTGTGAGAAATGTTGCTATAACTTTTTAGATATAGTTCGTATCCGGAAAGGGACAACAATAATCGTCTCCAATACATCAGATCTTCTTCGCCCTCAAGGTTATAATTAATAGGAGCAAAGTAAGCCTGGGTCATTGATATGGTTTGCAGGCATCTTTCGATATGTTTGCCAATGCTCGAAAAACACCAGCCCAATCCGCGAGGCATCGTAACCTGAAGGATTCCATTATAGAGCAGTAAATCCTTATTGAGTTTTGTAATTACATTTAAGGCATCAGATGTTTCCAGTTTTTTTGGCAAATCAGGGGAGTTCATAAAATGATACATCGAGTTAATATGTTCCCACAATTCTTTGGTAATTTTATCCTGAGAACCTCTGGCATTTTCACGTGCTTTTACCACTAAATTTTTTACCGAATTATCATTCTGATTATCGCAGATTATATATTTCAATACATGAGGTGTGTCATATTGTATGGAATGAATTTTGGCCTGAGACAAATTCGTGTAATATTCTAAAAGTGGTTTATAACCCTGAGAATCATTAATTTCTTTATCGAAAGACAAAATATAGGAAGTATTTAAGGTAAGTAACATTCCATCTGTTCTTTCCATATATCGGTTAAGCCAAAACATTCCGTCAGCAACTCTACTAAGCATATCTATTATTTTTGAATGTTTATAATTTATTTAATAATCCAGGTGTCTTTGCTTCCGCCACCCTGAGATGAGTTCACAACCAAGGAACCTTCTGTGAGTGCAACACGGGTTAAACCACCAGGAACAATCTGGACGCCTTTTGGTCCGCATAAAGCGTAGGGTCTTAAATCGACATGACGTAATTTAAGTTGTCCGTCAATTAAACACGGAACCGTGCTGAGCTGAATAATAGGCTGTGCAATAAAATTTCGGGGATTGTTGGTAATGGCACTTTTAGCCTCATCCATTTCTTCCTGGGTTGCTTTGTTTCCCATAATCATCCCGTATCCTCCACTTTGGTTGGTTTCTTTAATGACCATACTTTCCATATTAGCAAAAACATGCTCACGTTCGTCTAGATTTTCCATTCTATAAGTGGGAACATTTTTTAAGATAGGTTCTTGGTTCAGGTAGTATTTAATCATATCAGGAACATAAGCATACACGGCTTTGTCATCTGCGACTCCGTTTCCTACTGCATTTACCAAGGCTACATTGCCTTGTCTGTAAGCACTAATTAGACCCGGAACACCAAGGGCACTGTCTGGCTTAAAAACCAGAGGATCGAGATATTCATCATCAAGACGGCGATAAATCACATCAACTTGCTGTAACCCTGATGTCGTTTTCATATACACTTTGCTATTGTTTACCACTAAGTCACGACCTTCAACCAAGGGAATTCCCATTTGGCGAGCGAGGTAAGAGTGCTCATAATAAGCCGAATTATAAACTCCGGGTGTAAGTAAAACAACATTTGGATTGGAAATATTTCGAGGCGAAAGTGATATCAGAATACTATGGAAAATCATGGGGTAATTACTCACCATACTTACATGATTAGAAGAAAGCATATCCGGAAAAATTCTTTTGGTAATTTCACGATTTTCGAGCATATAACTTACACCGCTCGGGCATCGCAGATTATCTTCTAATACATAGAATTCGCCTTTTGCTCCTCTTATCAAATCGATTCCCGCAATGTGAACATGAATGTTGTGAGGTACTTTAATACCCTGAACTTCCTGAATATAATGCGGACATGAAGCAATTAATCCTGCCGGCATAATACCATCTTTTATAATGTTCTGTTCATTATAAATATCCTCCAAAAATAGATTTAGCGCCATTAAACGCTGTTTGATTCCTGATTCTACTTCGAGCCAGTCTTCCTGTGTGATGATCCTCGGAATAATATCAAACGGAAATATTCGCTCTATACCATTTTCATCATCACTATATACTGTAAAAGTAATTCCCTGATTCATAAATAAATCAGAGGCTTGTTTTTGTTTATTGGTCAAAGTTTTATGATTTAAACTTTGTAAAGTTTGAAAAACCTGACGATAAGAATCCCGAACGCCAGTGTTAGAAAACATTTCATCCCAACCATTATGATTTAAACTAGGTGCTAATTTCGCCATGTCTGAATTATTAAATAAATACCATTTTAAGTATTTTTATGAAAAATATTTATTTTTTTAATCCAAAATACAACTTTTTAAGATAATTAATTTTATTTAAATTGTGAATTTTATAATTTATGTTAGATTCGTTTTTTGAGGTTTTAATTTTGAAAATTTTCTTTTTTATGACTGTGTTTTTTTCAGATTTGATATTCTTAAAAAAGTATTACAGATGATTTGAATCGTTTTTAAAGAGAATTAAAAAAGATTTTAATTTATAATCAAATAATATAAATTTGATGAAAGCAGTATTAATCGTGTAAAAATCATATGATTGTTGAATATGAAATTGCATTGATTGAATTTAAAAATAGTATTTTTGCAGTATGGAAACTAATAGACAGAAAAAAATAGGCGGTGTCATCCAAAAAGATTTGGTAGATATTTTGCAAGGTGAAGTGAGAAAAAACGGAATTAATAATTTAGTAATTTCGGTATCCAAAGTAAGTGTAACTACAGACTTATCTGTGGCGACAGTTTATTTAAGTATTTTTCCTCAAGAGAAAGCAAAAGAAACTTTAGAGGGAATAAAATCTAATGCAACTTTAATTAAGCACGATTTGTCGCAACGTGTACGTTTGCAATTGCGTCGTGTACCAAATTTGGTATTTTTTATCGATGATTCTTTAGATTATATCGAAAAAATCGACAACGCTTTGTCAAATAGAGAAAACCCAATTGAAAACCGTGATCTTTTAGAAAAAAGAAGAAAATCATAAATTGAATTTCCCCCTTTACATAGCCAAACGTTATATTTTTAGCAGAAGTAAAAACAATGCTATAACTATTATCAACCGCATTGCCAGCATGGGAATCATTGTTGGTACTATGGCTTTGTTTGTGGTTTTATCCGTTTTTAGCGGTTTGAAGGTTTTTAGCCTTTCGTTTACAAATGAAATAGACCCTGATTTAAAAATTACCAGCACCTACGGAAAATCATTTTTGATTACACCAGATCAGGAAAATCAAATTAAGAAAATAGAAGGTGTCGCTTCGCATACAAAGATTATCGAAGAACGTGTTTTGTTTTTGTTTAAAGACAAACAGCAGGTTACCTATTTAAAAGGTGTTGATAGTTTGTATCCAGTGGTAAACGATATCAAAAAAAAACTTTTTAACGGTCAATGGCTAAAACCGGATACATATCAGGTGGTTATCGGGTATGGAATTGCTCAGGATTTTTCTATGGGAATACTGGATTTCGAAAACCCATTACAGGTATTTGCACCGAAACCGGGAAAAGGAGCTATTGAAAATCCGAATGAAGCTTTTAATAAAACAGATGTATTGCCAGTAGGTATTTATTCGGTAAGTGAAGAGCTGGATTCTAAATACGTATTTGCAGATTTAGGTTTGACACAGGAATTATTGATGTATAAAGCCAATCAGATTTCCGGAATTGAATTCAAATTGAAGCCCAATGCCAGCGAAGAGAGCATTAAATCTGAATTGAAAAAGATTTTTAATAATAAAATCACGCTAAAAAATAGGGCTGAGCTTAATGAGTCCTTATATAAAATGCTCAATACCGAAAATATAGTGGTTTACCTAATTTTTACGCTGGTCATAATTGTGGCACTTTTTAATTTGGTCGGAGCCTTAATTATGATGATTTTAGAAAAAAAAGGAAATTTAAAAACCCTATTTAATTTAGGAACTGAAATCAAATATCTGCGAAAAATATTTTTGCTTCAGGGAACTTTATTAAGCGTTTTTGGAGGTATAATCGGTCTTGTTTTGGGTGTAATTTTAGTATTCCTTCAACAGCAATATGAACTGATTATGATTACGCCAACTTTGGCCTATCCTGTTGTTTTTTCTTTTGAAAACGTATTAATTGTAATGGCAACCATTGTTACGCTTGGTTTTGTAGCTTCTTTAATTGCCAGCAGCCGAGTGAGTAAAAAGCTTTTAGATTAGTATTTCCTTCATCAAAATATTACTTATATTTATCGTCTTAAAAATTCACAGCATATGATTGTTTCTGCCTAATCCTAATTTTATTTTTCGAATAACTAGGATACTTACATTTTTTACTTTTCAGATCAGATGAATGCATCTGAACCAATTTTATCATTTATCCTAATACCATGACAGAAACAACAATACAGAAAAAATTATTTTCTAAAGTTTTCACTACATTAAAAACAGCAATCAAAGGTGACGAATCATTTGATTATACTTCCGGAAGCATAAAAAAAGCCGTCATTCTATTAGCCATTCCGATGGTTTTAGAAATGATGATGGAATCGGTTTTTGCTTTAGTCGATTTATATTTCGTTGGGCATTTAGAACACTCTAGTTTTGCGATTCAGACCGTTGGCTTAACCGAATCAGTCCTTACCATTATTTATTCTTTGGCAATCGGAATGAGCATGGCGGCAACAGCAGTTGTAGCACGACGCATTGGAGAAAAAGATCCAATTGCTGCTGCGAAAGCAGGAATGCAAGCTATCATTATTGCTTTTATAGTGAATAGCATAATGAGTATTTTAGGCGTAATTTATGCCAAAGATATTCTGATTTTGATGGGTTCATCGCTTGAAGCAGCAGAACACGGTTTTCGATTTACGCAAATTATGATTGGAAGCAGTTTATGTATTATGCTTTTATTCTTAATCAACGGAATATTTCGCGGTGCCGGAAATGCTGCCATTGCCATGAAAAGTTTATGGCTGGCTAATATCTGCAATATTATTTTATGCCCCATTTTGATTAATGGTTTAGGACCAATTCCTGCTTTTGGATTAATCGGAGCAGCTTTGGCAACCACTTTTGGAAGAAGTATCGGTGTACTATACCAAGTATATCATTTATTTTTTGGGAAAGGGGCTTTAAGAATTATAATCTCTTATTTTATTCCTGATTTTCATCAGATAAAAGCTTTGGTAAAAATTGCTGCTCCGGGAATTTTACAATTTGTAATCGCTTCCTGTAGCTGGATTTTTCTGGCAAAATTAGTAGCAACAACAGGAGGTGATCATGGTTCTGCAGGTTATCAGACAGCGTTGAGAATTATGATGTTTTTTATTCTTCCCGCTTGGGGATTGAGTAATGCAGCCGCAACTTTAGTCGGTCAAAATTTAGGTGCCAAACAAATAGAACGTGCCGAAAAATCAGTTTTTACAACAGCAAGATACAATGTGATTTTTATGGCTGCAATTACGGTTATTACCTTATGTTTTGGCAAATACATTGTTTCATTTTTCACTAATGATGAATTGGTCAGGACGGTTGCAGTTGAAGCCTTACAAATTATGAGCATCGGATTTGTTTTCTACGGAATCGGAATGGTTTTGATCAATACATTCAATGGAGCAGGAGATACCTGGACACCAACCGGAATTAATTTTTTCGGATTTTGGCTGTTCCAGATTCCACTAGCTTATGTATTGGCAAAACACTTTAATATGGGGCCAACTGGCGTTTTTATTGCAATTCCGGTTGCTGAAACCACCATAACTTTAGCAGGGATTGTGCTTTACAAAAGAGGAAAGTGGAAACGCATTCAGGTATAATATATAAAAAAGACCTTCATTTTTGAAGGTCTTTTTTATATATTATACAAACTCATATCCAGCATAAACCTGTTCGATTTCTTTCATAACTGCGAATAAATCTTCAGGTGCATCAGTAGTAACCAATTTTTGTTTGTATTCTTTAAAAGAGTGGATTCCCTTGAAATAATTGGTATAATGACGGCGCATTTCTACAATTCCCAAACGTTCCCCTTTCCAGTCCATTGACCATTGCAAATGATTTCTGGCCGCTTCAACACGATCTGCAACAGTTGGTGCAGGGAGGTGTTCTCCAGTTTTAAAGAAATGTTTGATTTCATTAAAAATCCACGGATAACCAATTGCAGCACGACCAATCATGATGCCATCAATTCCGTATTCATTTTTATATTTTAATGCTTTTTCAGGACTGTCGATATCTCCGTTTCCAAAAATAGGCATTGTAATTCTTGGGTTGTTTTTTACACGTGCAATATGCGACCAGTCGGCGTGGCCTTTGTACATTTGAGCACGGGTTCTGGCATGAATGGTTAAAGCCTGTACACCAATATCCTGCAATCTTTCGGCAACTTCGTCAATGTTTATTGAATTATCGTCCCAGCCTAAACGTGTTTTTACGGTTACAGGCAAATCGGTACTTCTGATTACCGCTTTGGTTAAACGCACCATTAAATCGACATCTTTCAAAACTCCGGCTCCCGCACCTTTGCAAACGACTTTTTTTACCGGACATCCAAAATTGATATCGACTAAATCCGGTTTTACGGTAGAAACAATTTTAGACGAAAGTGCCATCGCTTCTTCATCTCCACCAAAAATCTGAATTCCGACAGGACGCTCGTAATCAAAAATATCCAATTTCATTCGGCTTTTGATAGCATCACGAATCAATCCTTCTGACGAAATAAATTCAGAATACATCATGTCAGCGCCATGCGTTTTGCATAATCTGCGAAACGGCGGATCGCTTACGTCTTCCATCGGTGCCAGTAATAAAGGAAATTCGGGTAATTCTATGTTGCCAATCTTGACCATCTTCACTATTTTGTGCAAAATTACAACTTTTAGTTTAATTCGCAGCAAAACATTCATTTTGACGTTGAAGACGCTGAATTTAAACCATTATATAAGTTCATTGTAGCTCTGCGCAAAGTTTTATAGGAACCGCTATAACTTATATGGTAATTTTTTTTTATTATATGTTATTTCGATAATCAAAAAACCGAATTGGTTTTCGGCTCATTGGATTAAAGACCAAAGGATTCAAAGTTTCTTTTGAAGCAAATTCAATTTTTGGAGTTACTCTCAATTTGGCTCTGAAATGGTCTTTCATTTCCTGTAGAAATTCAGGTGTTTGATTTTTTACTGCAATTTTTATCAGGATTTCATCCGTACCTAAATTGTTGGTAGAAATTTCAATTATATGATTTTCAATATTGTCAAAACCGCTCAAAACATCGTTCATCGCTGGCGGATAAAGTGTCGTGCCTTTGTATTTGATCATTTGTTTTTTACGGCCAATTACCGGACCAACACGCAAGGTATTTCTTCCGCAATTGCAAGGTTCGTTGTGCAATTGTACAATATCGCCGGTTTTAAAACGGAGTAATGGCATCGCTTCGATTCCTAAAGTGGTAAAAGTTAGCTCTCCAATTTCGCCATTTTTTACAGGCATATTATTTTCATCCAAAACTTCAACAATTATTAATTCCGGATGATGATGACCGCCAATGCCGTGCTCACATTCTGTAAAAGCAGTGCTCATTTCAGTAGAAGCATAAGTCGAAAACAACTTAATATTCCATTTTTCTATAATTTTTTTGGTTAAAGTATTCATCGAAAAATCCTCATTTCGCAATGATTCTCCAATGCAAATAGCACCTTTTATACTTGAATTATTATAATCGATTCCGTGAATTTCTGCATATTCAATCAATTTCAAAAGAAATGATGGAACCGTAATTAAATAGGAAGGGTTGTACTTTATAATTGAATCCCATTGCAATTCGGGAATTCCTGCGCCAACTCTGATAACGCCAACTTTTAATTTTCGCAACCCAAGAAAATAGGCTAAACCAGCCATAAATTTCCTATCGATTGTGGTCATTAATTGAACTACATCACCTTCTTCAATTCCGGTACAGGCAAAAGAAATAGCTTCATTATAAGCCAGTCTGTCTAAATCAGCATCGGTTAAACCAAAAGTCACCGGATCGCCTAAAGTCCCAGAAGTAGAGGCATAGTCAATAATTTTATGCTGAGGCACACACAAAAAATCATCGTTGTATTCTTGTAAATCTTCTTTTGTGGTTACGGGCAAATATTGTAGATCTTCAAGGGTCTTAATTTTAGAAATATCAATATTTCTTCCTGCAAAAAGACGTTTATAAAAAGGAGAATTCTGGCTGATATAAGTCAAAAATTCCACTAATTTTCTTTCCTGAAAAACTTTAATCGCTTCTAAAGAATCTTTTTCTATTGCTGGAATCATTGTAGTTTTCTTTTGATTTTTTTTAAATATTTTTCAATTGCTGCTTTTTCAGGAGCGGTAGTAATTTCTTTGGTTAGAGATTTTTCAAAATTAGCCCTAGCCTGCAGAAACTCTTTTTTTTGATAAAAGTACAACCCAGCTTTGTAATACACAACCCAATAATCTGGGTTTAAGTATTGATAGTGCTGGATAAATTCAGCAGGAATATTTTCTTTATTTTTCAGATATAAATCAAACTGATGGTTTTGAATTTTGAATTTTTTATAGTTTTGAAAAGCTGAAGTTTCTAAAAATGGATCTTTTGCAATATTTAAATTTTCTTCTTCGAATGAAATAGCAACATTTGATTTTTTTTCTCTAAAAATAGAACCCAAATTATAACAAACAAATTCGCCTAACTGATACGGATTTGCCGAAACCCAAACTAGTTTTTCTTTCGGTTTAAAAATAATTCCGTGATGCGCAAGCAATTGGTTGAGGGCTTTTTCATTTCCATAACCTAACGGAATATCTTTTAAGCCTTCTTTATTTCGAAGAATTTCAGAAGCAATTTTTGGATTTATTTTCGGGTTTTCGATGAAAAGTTCCTGCATTCTGTCAAACCGATATTTTGAATGACTGTTGGCAATTTGCGATTGATTTTTTTCTTCATTTTTAAATGCAGCACTCTGAAAATGATTCGAACAAAGTAATTGATCGCTGTTTGGAACATCGTAGACATCCATTTTTTTTGGTGAAACTTCAATTAAAACGGCTTTATTATCATGTGCGCTTCCTACCATAATCGATTCAGAAACAAAAACTTTTCGTTTTTTGGCAATTAAAATCGCTTCGTCAATATTTTGAGCATATTGTAAAATTTCACGCGTCAAAATCGAAATAGGGGTTTTGGCACTCATCGGCATTTCAGATTTTCCGGCATTAATCGTTACCGTTAAACCTTCCATATTCATTCCGGAAACAGTTCCAATCATGCCCGGCCAGGTAACCATCATAAATTTGTGACCTTCTTTCGGATTTATAAAGGCTGCGATTTTATTTTCTGCGAAAGCGTCATTGACATAAAAGTCAAGATTTCGACCAAGAATTAGATTTCCATCTTCAGATTTTTCATTCCACGCCGCAAAAGACGAACAGCCTACTAAAGCCAAATCCTGTAAAGCGTGCCCAATATCATGCGCGGCATGAAGATACAAACCACGTTGATATTGAGGTGCAATGTTGTCAAAATCATGTGAAGTGTATTGTGAAATGCCATAAATCTCTGTTTGATATTCGGCAGGCACATTCGTATATAATTTTCTATTGAACCATTTTAAAAAATGGCGAAGTAAATTCTGTTGAAATTTTGAGGGGACTAAATCGGTTATTTTGGAGAAAAAAATCTGTTCCTGTTTTTTCAAAAGAGAGTCTGACAAAGCACCTGTCGTGAGGCCAATTTCTAAAGGATCGCCTTCGACATACAATTCCCAAAGCCCTTGTTTATTCTTTAAAAGCGAATTTTTTCCGGAAATGAAAACGCTGTCTGATCGTTTTATGACAATTGGTTTTGCAGCATTATAACTGGAAATATCCGGCAGGTTATTTTTTGATTTTGAGGTACCGCAAGAAACAAGTAGTCCAGTAAAACCGATAATAAAATAGTATGTGATTCGGTTTTTCATGTTTTTATTCTGTTGCGTTTTTAATTTTGGTAATCAAATATTCTTTTCCAACAATTTCAGAACAGGTAACAACTGCGCCAATTGTAACACCCAAAACACCATGCATGTTGATGCTCTGACCAGTCAGATATAAATTATTTAATTTAGTTTTTGACGGAATCAAAGTTTTCATCGGGTTGTTGGAATCTTTTACATAACCGTACATATTTCCGTTATCCCCTCCAATATAATCACGGTATGAAAGCGGACTTGAGGTATGGATCGACTGAATACAATTTTTTATTCCGGGAAATTTTATTTCGATTTCATCTAAAAGTTTAGAAGCTTTTCTGGCTTTGAATTCTTCATAATTTTCGCCACGATCATTTTTTTCAAAAGTAGTATTGAAGGTATTTGTCCAGGGCAAAACATCATCGAATTTCATGTAAGTAATAAAAGTCATTCCGTCTGCCCAGATTTCATTTTCTTTGGAAGCATTCATGGAGGCCATATACATTTTTGGCCACGAATTTTCGTCGTATTCATGAGCAGTCCAAACTTCATTACTATTCTTGAAATGATAATAATTGTGATTGATATATTTGAACGTTTCCGGTTTAAAAACAATATATAAACTAAACGCAGAAAGTACGCCTTCGAGACTTTGGATTCTGTTGTAAAATGGCTTTCTGAAGTTTTCTTCGCCCGCCATTTTCAGAGTGGTTTTGGGTTCGATATTCGAAATAAAATAAGTTCCCAAAACCGCAGTTCCGTCTTTCATTAGTACCGAATTTACTTTATGATTTTCAACATCAAAACGCATAACTTCTTTATGTTTATAAAACTCTCCACCGTGTTTTTTGAGTTGTTTTAAAAGTTGTTTTGTAATCTGACTTCCGCCATTTATACAGCGCCAGGAGCTTTGAATGTAAGAGTTCACAATAAGCGCATGCACATAAAACGGAGATTTGTCAGGAATTCCGGCGTACAGAAAATTTGAACCCGCCAATACAGCTTTTAGTTTTTCATTTTGAGTAAAGGAATCAATAGTTTCTTTTGCGTTAAGCGTCAAAATATCGTTGTCATATTTCCCTTCCCATTCTAAATTATAGAGCGGAAAAGAGTCACAGATGGTTTTTAATTTTTTGCAGTAGTTGGAAATATTTTCTTTTTCCTCTGGGAAGTAGTTGCCTAATTGATGAACAAAATTTTCATATCCCTGCGCATGCGGATATTCAGTGTTATCATCTTCAAAAGAAATAAAATCGAAAGCATTATCATCTAATTTTTTTAGGTTTAAATCATCGATAATGCCCAAATATTTAAAATACTGATGGAGATTCTGACCTTCACCTAAACCTCCGATGTAATGAATTCCGGTATCAAAAATGGTTTTATCCCGAACAAAAGTCTGAAGGTTTCCGCCGTATTGATTGTTTTTTTCGAGCACACAAACGCTGTAGCCTTCTTTAGCCAGAATAATGGCCGAGACCAAACCGCCTAAACCGCTGCCAATAATCACTACATCATATTGTGCTTTCATTTAGCTTTTCTTTAAAATCGTAATACTATTTTCTTCTAAAAGAATTTTAAACCCGGAAGCAATTAACTTTGTTTTATAGTGTAGGCAATATATTAAAATTATAGAAGAAAATTTTGAAACAATTTTTTCAGGATTATCATTATAGCTTTCATCCGAAATTAAAACAACATCGTATTGAATTTCCTGAATTGCTTCCAGATTTTCAAGATATGTTATTTTTCTTTTTTTAGCGATATAATTTGTTTTGGCAACGTCTCTTTTTTCCTGGTCAGGGGAAAATGAATCTATTTTTCGCTGCGGTTCCTGCAAAGTCAATAAAACATCCAATTGCCCGTAATCATTTGCTAAGTGTAATATTCTGGCTTTCGCCGAAATATGCTGATTGAGCTGATAATAGGCTTCCAGATGAGTTTTAAGGTTTTCTTTTACACTTTTTACGATTTCAATTTCCTTGTAATCGTAACTAT
This sequence comes from Flavobacterium sp. W22_SRS_FK3, assembly GCF_052113665.1. Taxonomy (NCBI): domain Bacteria; kingdom Pseudomonadati; phylum Bacteroidota; class Flavobacteriia; order Flavobacteriales; family Flavobacteriaceae; genus Flavobacterium; species Flavobacterium sp. W22_SRS_FK3. The sequence goes on from NZ_JBGQOF010000014.1 coordinate 20,744, forward strand.
GAACGAGCATTTTTTTGAAATAATCCAAACCTTCTAATTCCTGACGAATTTTGCGGAATTCAGCTTTAAAAAAGATACTTATTTGTTTTGTTCTCTCTGTATAATTTTTCCCGAAAGAGAGATTTTCAGGCGTTATTCTTTCTAAAATAGAAACTGTAATAGCACCATCGTGAATTATAAAATCGCCTTTTGGCAACACTTCTGAAACACCATGAATTAAAACCGGAAGAATATCTAAATTGAATTGTTCGGCGAGATAAAAAGCACCTTTGTGAAAACGTTTAATCTGATTACTTTCAGAACGGGTTCCCTCAGGAAAAATCATGATAGAATATCCCTCGTTTACCTTTTGGCGTAAATGTTCAACTCCATTTTCAAGTCCTTCTGAAACGGGATAAAAACCTGCTTTTTTAACCGTAGCGCCAAAAATAGGGGAGTTGTATACCCAATCATTTACTAAAAAAATAATTTTTGGACTTAGCATTCCAATGGTGAGAATGTCTAAAAATGAAGAGTGATTGGCAATAATTATGGCTGGTTTTTCTAAATTTTCATTAAAATTATTGATGATTTTTTTGTCGACAAATGGATTTGAATACAAGACTGATTTCATAAATTTTGAAATCATAAATCGAAATCCGCTCATTTTTCTTTTTTCACTTATCGGAAGAATCGGCATAATGATCACAGAGTACAGCGACATTAAAATACCACCAAACCCGTAATAAAAAAAGGAAATAATGCCATTTATAAAACTGCGCAGTTCAAAAGGTGCATTCCCGTTTTTTGGTCTGTTTGACAAAAATAATTTAAACAAAATAGGGTAGAAAATAAACGTAATAATCAATGCTGCAAAAACCCCAATTAAGGAAACAGAGGAAATCGATCTTAAGGCAGGATGCTCAGCAAAAATCATCGCGCCAATTCCTAAAATGGTTGTGATAACGGCCAGAATTATAGATGTTCTGTAAATAGCAATTTCGTTTTTTCCGGTAGTGAATTCTTTTTGAAGGGCGCTCGTCATGAAAATACTAAAATCAACGCCATGACCAAAAATCAAGGTGCAGACAATCATACTGAAAATATTCATCTGAATACCAAAAATGCCCATGATTCCAGCCGTTACAATTCCGGTTAAGGCAATCGGAATACAGCTTACGATAACCAATTCGATTCTTCGGAAAAAGAAAAACAGAATTAGAAGTACCGCAATGAATGAATAATTGACAAGTGAATTAAAGTCGGTTTTTAAAGTGCTAAAAAACGTTTCATTCATTTGCTGGCGGTCAATGGCAATCAGATTCTTTTTGGCAGAAGCCGATTTTACAAAAGCATCTCGTTGTTCAGGAGTCACTTTTACCAAAGTCGAAATCGTATAAAAACCATTTTTTTCGGTTACAAATTCTTTTAGCTGTAACGCCTGAATTTTTAAATAAGCTGAAGCAGAAATGGTTTTAAAATTAAAATCTAAATGATCGTAAAAATTAGAATAAGTGGTTGGCTTAAAACCGAGTTTGGAACCTTCAGCAATTAATTGAGATTTTAAAAGCTGTTTTTTATCGGTATTCCAGAATGAATTCCATTGGTCTGTTTTCTGTTGTTGTGCCACCTGCGAAAGCATAATTCCACCAACCGAGCTGAAATTTAGAATTTTGTTGTTTTGTTTTGCTGCCGACAAATCCGCAAAAAGCTGACTGTTGTTTTGCAGCACTTCTTCCATATTTCTTCCGTAAGAAGCCAGGTAAATGGTTTTTGAAGTTAAACTGGTGCTTTCTTCCAGTTCTTTTTCTGCCGCTTTAATTTCTTTTGGAATAAAATTCAGTTGAGACAAATCATTATTGAAACCGACATCATTAAAAGTGAAGCAGCAAATAATCGTAATTAGAACACAAAGACCAATTAATATTTTATTATTATGAAATGAAAAATGCGCCAGTTTATCAATAACATTTTTCTTGTGTTCAAAATTATTTTCTTTCGGTTTGTATAAATGCGGCACAATTAAAAGTGAGAAAAATGCTGAGGCCATTACGATAACCGCAGCGAAAATTCCTAAGTCATTCAGCGCATCCGATTTTACAAAAAGCAGACACAAAAAAGCAACCGCCGTAGTCGAACTGCTCATAATGACTGGCATCGTAATGTCTTTGTACAAAGTTTTTACATCGCTGTTGTGTTTGTAATGCGTGAGAATATGCAGGGAATAATCAATCGTAATGCCGAGTAAAATAGAACCAATTCCGAGAGAAATTGCGGAGATTTGTTCTTTTACAAAATATAAAAATGCAATTGCAAACAAAGCGCCAAAGACAGTTGGAATAAAAATGATAATCGGAATAAGGATTTTACGATAAAACAAAATCAAAATCAGCATTAACGTAATCATGGCGATGGTTGTCGTTAAAACAATATCACTTTTAATCTGATTGGCATTGGCAACGGCAATTAAAGCTGAACCAAAATAACGGATCGAAGTTTTACCTTTAAATTTCTGATTTAAATTTTCCTGAATCGATTTTAATTTAGCGGCAAAAATGGTGTTTTTTGCAGTTTCGCTCGACGAAAGATTTGAGGTAATAAAAAGCAATAATTTGGTTTTGTCTTTCGTCATGACAAAACCGTTGTCGAGCGTAAAATCGTCACCAATATTTAACTGCTGCAGTTTTTTTAAAGCAATAAACGAAATTCCTAAAGGATCCTGCAGAATAAAATCTTTGGTTACAAATCCGGATGGTGAAATAATAGATTTATAATTTCCCTGAACAGTTGCTGCAATACTATCTTTTTGCAGTTTATTTTGAATAACATCGTAATCTTTATTTTCCAGAAAAAGAGGCAAATTTCCGTAAACAAAATCAATGGTTTCCTGAATGTTTTCTTCGTCAACTTTCCCCTGGATTCCTGTAATGTAAGGTTTGCAGGTTTTTGAAACGCTGTCAGAAAAAGCAGTTGCCATTTCTTTTAAATCTTCATTAGAACCATCTTTTTCGAGTTTGAAAATAACGGTTATTTTATCGGCAAAATTTAATTGTTTTAAAACTTTTGCGGTAACATCTGCCTTATCGTTTGTTGGAATTAATTTGGTAATATCTTCTTCAAATTTGATTTTAGAAGCAAAAAAGCCAAAGATAAAAAGCATCAAAACAGCCAGCACAACCGAAAGAGATTTTCGTCGGTTTACAAATAAATGAATGGCGTAGAAATAGTGATGCATAATGGTTGTTTAAAATTTTTCTGCTATGAATTTCATCTAATTGATCTGATCTAATTTGTAAAATTTTCAGTGAAAAATAAGTATATTTTATTCGTTGTTTTTCTTGTTAAATGCTGTCAAAAGTAAATAACTCAGCAAACCGCAGATTAATGCTGAAGCGGTTGCTAAAATAAGACTTCCCACGATATATTGTGTAGCATTTTTTTGAATATCGTCAAGTGTTAGGGAACTGTCTAAATTTAAAGGGGTACTACTGGATACAAAAAGACTGCCCACTTGAAGCGATGCATAAATGATAAAAGGAATAAAAGGCGGAAAACTAACATTGGAAGTCAGATACGCAATAACTTTGTTAAGTCTGAACAAGGCCGCAAAAGTAAAAAGCAAAATAGTCTGAAATCCCCAAAACGGAGAAAGTCCAATAAAAACACCCAAAGAAATAGCGGCAGATTTTTTGAAATCCGAATCAGTACTTTCTAAAATGTCTTCAAGAAAGAACTTTTTAAAACCTTTTTTTTTTGCCCGGCGAAAGAAATCACGAGGTTTGATATACAAAAGCGCATTGGTCACCAAAACCGTATTCAAAATACTGATTCGGGTAAAATCCTGAAAAGGGCGAAAATGCGAAACACGTTCTGCCGGATCATACAAAACCTGAATCGGAATGTTTTTTACAGGAATTCCTTTCCATGCTGAACGCACAATGACTTCAATTTCAAACTCAAATTTATTGGTAAAAAATTGTTTCGGAATCAATTGCAAAGGATATAATCTGAAACCTGATTGTGTGTCATCAAGTTTAATTCCGGTTTCAAACTTGAACCAAAAATTCGAGAATTTATTTCCGAAACTGCTTTTCTTTGGCACATTTTCCTGCGTCATATTCCGGCTTCCAATCAATAAAAAATTCGGTTCTTTTTGAATCTCAGCAATAAAATTCGGGATATCAGATGCAAAATGCTGTCCGTCTGAATCGATTGTAATCGCATATTCAAACTTCATTTCGATTGCTTTTCGGAATCCGTTCCTCAGTGCCCGCCCTTTTCCTAAATTTTTGGGATGATGGATTTGCGTAAATTCCGAATATTGTTTTAGGATTTCGCTGGTTTCATCAGTCGAACCATCATTAACAATAATAAGATTTTGTGTGTATTTTAAAAGAGAATCCAATACTTTTTGTAACGTTTTCTGATTGTTGTACGTGGGTACAATAACGCAGAAATTCGTTAACTGAAGTTGTTCTTGTTGAGGTAAGGTAGGATTCATTTGGTGGTATTTCTTAAGCTTACTTTACGAATTCTTTCTCTTTTTCAGAGAAACTTTTCGACTGTAGAATGAAGCTTTTTAAGTATTCTTTTAAAGAATTCGACTGCTCATTATAATGCTCAGTCAGGAACTTTTTATCGTCTTTTATATTTTTTTTGTAACCCGTAATTCCGGGAACATTTTCCTGAATGCTCAATCGGATCATTCGGATTTCAATATTGTCCGGCTCGCTTTTTATGGTTGATTCAAGGAGTTTTGCACCTTCTTTAAAACGATCCATTTTGGCTTGTAATTTTTTCTCAAATTTTGAATCCAATAAAATCGAAGCTCCTTTGTAAGCGATTAAAATTTTATCGTGATCATTTGAAACATTTGTTAATTTAGCAGTAAACTCTTTTGCATTTGCTTCTGATTTTGTAACTGTTGGGTAGAGTTTTCTAATGCTGGCCAAATCCTGAGCACCAACAAAATTAATCCATAAAACAAGTGTTAACAGTAGTTTCATAATTATATTTTTTTGTAAACAGTACTCAGTTTCAAAGCAACAGTTTCATTAAAATAAGTGATGTTTTTTACTTTTATCAAATCATCTTCGGTTACGTTAATGTCAAGTTCCAATCGCAGTTCTGGGTTAACTTCCGGATTAATAAGTGCCATAAATTTAACATTGGTAAGCGTTTGGATCATTAAAGTTTTGAGTGTAATTTTCTCTGTAAGATCTTTAATAATCTGAATCATGCATACGCCTGGCATAATTGGATTTCCCGGAAAATGACCTTTGAAAATTTCATGTTTTTCATTGACCAGAATCGTAATAGTATGTTTAGAATCTGCTGTTTTTTCTTCCGAAAGTATTTTGTAAAAGTCTTTTAAAACCATAATTTATTTAACTTTAAAAGTATAGCTAATACCAAGTTGAAAAACCTGGTTTAAAACAACATCATCATAGTAATAATCATTATCAAGTCCTTCATACCCATAAACATCTACGAATCCTTGTTTAAATCTGGCTTCAAAAGATAGGCCATTCGGTAACGTATATCCAACTCCACCTACCAAAGCAAAATCTGCGCCGGCCGGATTGTTATCATATTCAGGAAAACTATCATCTGTTTTAATATCCAATGATGGACCGCCTAATATATAGAACCCTTTTCCACCAAAATGAAATTTTGCAACAGCGCCAACTGATAAATAATTTAAATCATAATTTACTTTTCGAGAGCCAATTAAACCTCCACCATCAATGTATTCAATAGCTTCAGATCCTTGTCTTGTATAGTTTAGTTCGGGCTGCAAAGTAAAATATTTATTGAATTTTATGGCTACAAAACCGCCGACATAAAAATCAGATTTAGAGTTACTAGGTTCAAAATTAGTAAAGTTTGAAATGTTTAAACCGCCTCTAATTCCTGGACTAAAAGATACTTGCGCTTGTGTTGATGCAAGGCCAATAAATAAAACAAATGCAATTAAGGTTACTTTTTTCATGGTTGATTTAATTTAAGATTAGTTTAATTTTTACTCTGATTTAAAATAGTTTAACTCAATTTTTAATTTGATATTCTGATGTAAAATGACCACTTTTTCAGCAAAAATATCGTTTTCTGAAGTAAAAGTAATTGTTATTTTTTCTTTTGTTTTGGAAGAACGAATGATTTTTTCTAATTGATGTTCTTTCTTGGAGAAAAAAATATAATTGTCTCGTTTTCCGTCTTCCGATTTATAAATATCATCTGATTCGTGTTCGAATTGTTCCTGAATCAAATACTCTTTTTTAAGAAGCAGTCTAAAATCTTCTTTTAAAGTGTTGATCAGGATTTTTTTATCTAATTCTGATACAATGGAATTGACTTTGAAACTCGTTTCAGAAATTTCAAAATCTAATAATTTGTTCCCGAATTCAGTTGTGAAAACGACCCGATGCGTTGTGTCATTTATTTTCTTGGCAATGAAGATTCCGGACATTTCATGACCGTAAACTGTGATGTTAGTTTTGTAAATGTAGTCAGCTTTGGAGTCTGAAAAATAAGGAACTTCTATAGCCGTTTTATCTAAATTTTTAGGCGTATAATTTTTGGTGACCGAGCCACAAGAAACCAAAACAATTGCCAGAAAGCAATTAATTAGTAAAAACGGAATCGTCGATTTTTGCATTGATCACTTTGTTTTTAAGTACAATTCGGGTATAATCGTCAGATGACTCCAAGAGTTTAACCTGAACAACTGTTGCTTCTTCTTTATCAAAAGTCAGTTCAATTTGTTTGATGTATTTTTTCAAAGTAGCATCTTTGGGAATAAATTTTGCCAGATTTTGCCCTTTTAATTTAAAGTATGAAATCGTAAATGCTGCTTCGTCAAACATATTGCCACTCACACTTCCCACAATTAATTTATTGATTCGGGCAAAGATTTTGCTGTTGCCAATATCAACTGCGCTTTTTTTTCCTTCGTCGTTAATGAGGATTTTTCCGTTTTTAAAAACGATGCTGTAATTGTATGGTTTTTTATATTGCCATTGCAAAAGATTCGGTTCTTTAAAAATCATTTTCCCGGAAGTCTCAATATCTTTTGAAATAAAATCTAAATGTTTGTACTGAATAAAATCGGTACTTAAAGTCTTGATTTTTTTCGAAACAATAAGGACATCTTCTTTAAACGAAGCAACTTCTGATGTCGTCATCTTTAGTTCCTGAGCAAATAAAGAAGCATTATAGATAGTAAAGAAAAAAAAGAGAATATATAATTTAGTTTTCATACGCTTTAAGATTCAAAAGTTCTTCCACAGAAATTACTTTGTAATTGTTTTGGTGTAAAAATTGCAAAAACTGTTCCAATACCAAAACAGAGTGTGATCCCGTGTCGTGCAAAAGTACGATTCCGCCGGGAGAAATGCGTTTTATAATTCGGCTTAAGATGAAATCCTGATTTTTTGTTCCGCCGTCAAGCGAACGAATATTCCAGCCAATAACTTTATGATTGGTTAGTTGCAAAGCTCTGCGGATCGAAGGGGTTGTAACTCCGTAAGGGGGACGAAAAAAGTTTATTTTTTTGGAAGTGAATTTTTCCAGCAATTTATCTGTTTTACGCAGTTCATCAGTTATTTTATCTTCATTATAAAAATCGAAAAACTTAGAGTGACTGTAGGAATGGTTTCCCAATAAATGACCATCTTCAATAATTTGTTTTACAATTTCAGGATGTTTTTCAATGTTTTTTCCAATGCAAAAAAAAGTAGCTTGGGCATTGTATTTTTTTAAAAGTTCTAAAACTTCCAAAGTAAAAATACTCGGACCGTCATCAAAAGTCAGGGCAATTTTTTTTTCTGTTTCTAAAGGATTATTGCAGAACGCTTTTACATGATAATTAGATGAAATTAGGGCAGAACCAAAAGCATTTATTCCAATCCAAAGTATAATTATACCTAAAAACCAAAGAAAATTTACGGTTACATAAAAATTCAGAAGATTCACAACAATCACTAGTAGAATAAAAAGTATGGAGATGTTTTTATGCGTTATCATTTGGATAGTAACGTAAAGCTATGATTTTTACCATTCACCTGATTGTACAATAAAATGGTTTTGTAAGCAGGTTTTGTAACCGAATTTACTTTTACAATTTCAGGAATTTCCTGGGTTTTTATGATTTTTGATGCCATCCATAGCGCAAAAGCAGAAGCCGTATCATATTCACCGCTCAAATGTTTGTAATATAACTGAGGTGTTTTTACGAAAGCATTTGCAGCCAGATTTTTGTAATACGAATCAAAAGCCATATTTCCATCAAAGCCAAAAACAACAGCATCAATATCTGAAATTTCTAAATTATTTGATTTTAAAAAAGATATAATTTCTGTTTCAATTTCGTTTTCCTCCAGTGTATTTAAAATGGAAACATCCAAAATTTCAGCATAAGTACCATCTTTTTTTTCATTTTCTAAAATAAAAAAACTGGCGCCTTCACCATAAACAGCACCGTTTGAGGTTGAATTTAAAACTTTATACGGAGCTGTATTATCCGTTTTTATACGACCATTCAGTTTGAAAAGAGCAGTAGTATAATCACCGTTTTCATCAACACCGCCCACCAAAATAGAATTGGCTTCGTTTTCTTCAATCTGCATTTTAGCATCTAAAAGTGCTGACTCAAAAGAAACAGCTCCGTTTACATACGTAAAGTTATAACCTTTGCATTGCATCAATAAGGCAATTTGAGCGCCAACGGTATTGTGTGTAGATTGAATAAAGGATGTTGGCGTCAGGAATTCTTCGTTATTGTCGAGAATATTTTTTAGGAATTTTTCAGAATCTTCAATGCATCCCAAACCGGTTCCGGTAATAATGGCGTCTACATTTTCAATGTTTGCATCTTTCATAGCCAATGCCGAAGCTACAATTCCGTTTTTTACTCCTTTTGCCATTCGGCGAATGGCGACAGGTGAAATATAATCTTTGTAAACCGGAGGAACAATCGAAAGGACATTTTCGTTTGTATTGATAACTGCTTCTTCTAAAAAAACAGTATCAAATGTTTTTTGAGTCGAAATACAGCCTACTCCATTTATATATGTTTTTTTCATTAGCTTTTTGAAAATATAAGAGTGGAACAATTTCCTCCAAAACCAAAAGAATTAGATAAAACGTATTCGATGTTTTTATTTTTTAAAGTTGTCTGCGGAGTCAAATCGAATTCTTCAATTTTGGTTTCAAAATTCAAATTCGGATAAACAACATTATGCTGAATTGCCAAAATACTATAAATCGCTTCAATCGCAGCTGCAGCCGCTAAAGTATGACCAGTAAAAGGTTTTGTAGAACTAAAATCAGGCACTTTTTCATCTCCATAAATTCGGAGTAAAGCTCTTCCTTCAGATAAATCATTATTTGGAGTTGCCGTTCCGTGTACGTTGATATAGTCAATTTCAGAAGGTTGTAAGCCTGAAACTTCAAAAGCTTTTTTCATAGCCAGATAAGCACCGTCTCCATTTTCTGAAGAAGCAGTTTGGTGAAAAGCGTCGTTTGCATTTCCGTAACCTGAAACTCTTGCCAATATTTTTTTGTTATGTTTCTGAACCATTTCATCGGATTCAAGGACTAAAAAAGCTGCAGCTTCGCCTAAATTTAAACCTTTACGATTGTTGTCAAAAGGTTTGTTGTAATCATCAGATAAAATCATCAAAGTTTTAAATCCGTTGATAGTAAATTTTGCCAAAGCATCAGTTCCGCCCACAATAACGCGATCTAATTTTCCGCTTTTAATCAATCGGGCGCCCAGCATAATTGCGTTTGCAGCTGATGAACAGGCTGTACTAATGGTGGTTACCAATCCTTTTAAACCTAATTCGGCAGCAATTTTTTCAGCGACATCGCCGCCGTCGTGACAGGCAATATATTTTACAAGATTAGGATTTTCAAAATAATCATAATAATGTTTTTCCGTCATATCCATACCACCCACGCTTGTGGCTGAAATAAGACCTGTTCGGAATTCGTTGATTGAGGTAATTCCGGCATTTTCTACCGCTTGTTTGGCTGCTAAAGTGCCAATCATTGCGGTTCTCGAAAAATTATTATTTTCAGAAAGTCCTAATTCTGTAATCAGTTCTTCGTTGGTTTTTTTGATTTCCCCAACATTAATTACATCAGCATGTAGAGTCGAAATATTTTGGATTCGGGAAATGCCCGTTTTATTTTCGATTAACGAAATATAATTTTCTTCGACTGAATTTCCAATCGAAGAGATAATTCCCATTCCGGTTATGGCGACACCTTTCATTTTTAGACTTCTTAGATTGTTAGAATTTTAGACTTCTTAGATTATTTTTATTAGACTTACTTAGAATTTTAGATATTAGACTTCTTAGATTTTTGGAAAGCATTTTCTAAGTAGTCTAAAAACCTAAGAAAGTCTAACTAAACAGTCTATTTTGTTCTGTTAGCGCTAATGTATGCTGCCATAGTTTCGATTGACTGGAAAATTGATTTTCCTTCCTTCGGATCTACCAGTTTAATTCCGTAGTCTTTGTCTAAAATCACGATTAATTCAAGTGCATCAATCGAGTCTAAACCTAAACCATCTCCAAACAAAGGATCGTTATCGGCAATGTCTTCGATTGCGATGTCTTCTAAGTTTAAAGTCGTAATGATTTTATTTTTTAATTCTTCTTTTAATGCTTCCATGCTTATTTATTATATAATGTATTGATAGTCTCGTTTGTATATTGTGTGTTTTCTTCTTCGCTTATTATGCAAAGAAAAGCTTTGTAATTGTCATTAAAAAATTCTACCCAACCACACAGAACCACATCTGCTTTATTCGTATTCAAAAGAATATTAGAATAATTTGAGACAAACTCAGTGTTGAAAGCATCAAATATAAAGAAAGAATTTTCACTTTTCAGCTGATGACGAATACTTATTTCACCCAGACAAATATTGGGCAGCGTATAAACAAAAACCGCAGGACTCGGATAATAGTTTTCTTTGTCTGAAATAGATTCCTGATATTTAACATCTGTATCTAAACTGGATGATTTATTGGCCAAAACCAAAGCGATATTGTTTTCCTGTTCCGAAGAAGTAATCGGGCTTAAAAGCAATTCGGCACCTAAAAAAGCTAATTTACTCAAAGCATCCATCTTGAAAAACTTCGGATATTGAATCTCAAAATTACGATAAGCCTGTTTAGAAAAATCACCAAAATCAGTTGGTTCAATTTTGAATACAGAAGTTCCGTTCAAAACGATTTCGTTGTTTTGGATTGTGATGTAATCTTGTATGTAGGTTTTATTTTGAGTCATTTTATTAATTTAACACGAATTCCACAAATTTGCACGGATTGTTTTTGAGTTAAAATTGCACAAACTAATCTTTGAAAATTGGTGCAGCTCTTATTTGTTTTAAGAAACCCAAGTATTTTCAATTTTTGTAATATGCCATTTCCCAAATTTATTTTCAATTGTAATTTGAAATCCTTGTCCACATTTTCCTCCACCACATGAAGCTCTTGCGTCTAAAATTCCTGATGTTTTATTTTTATTGAAATGAATTTTATGAATTGTAATAGTACCAACAGGCATTTTACTTTTTTTGTCGTTTATGTCCCAATATCTTTCTTCAGGAAATTTAGATGTATATTGAAAATCAAACTTTTTATTGTTTTTAAATGGAGTCAAATCAAATTTGTCGTCATTGATTCCATTACTTACTACAAAATCATGAACACCAATTAAAATTCTGTTTTTATCATTTTTAATACTGTCTTGTTCAATCTGATATCTTTTTAATTCATCATGATATCCAACAGTATCTCTTTTACCAGTTTTAAAATCAACTGTTCTTGGAAAGGGTGGAGGATCCATTGTTCTTCGATCCATGTAAATAGAATCTACAATTTCAAGGAAAACGCTATTCAAAACATCTTTTTCAAAATCAGATTCAGACAGTTCTTTCTTTTTACATCCAAATGATGAAAGAAGAGTTATAGTTATAAATATGAATTTTGATAATTTCATTTTCAATTAATTCGTGAAAATTAGTGCAATTCGTGTTTAACTTTCTCAAAAACCACAGCCGTATTACAACCTCCAAATCCAGAAGCCGTTTTCAGAAATAAATTAATATTGGCTTCTTCATTTTTCTCAATAACATTAATCGTTTCGCTTAAGCCGATTTCATCAAAACCTTTCGATTCAAAAAGTTTATTTTGATTCGCTGATTCAATAGCGATTACGGTTTCCAATAATCCAGAAGCACCCAACGTATGACCGTAAAATCCTTTCAAACTATTGACCGGAACATTTTGCAAATTTAAACGATTAAATGCAATCGCTTCCATCTCGTCGTTGAACGGAGTTGCGGTTCCGTGCGCTGAAATATAATCGATTTGATCTGAATTTATTTGCGCTTCTTTCATCGCATTCTGAATACTTCTGAACAAACCTTCACCTGTTCTTGAAGGTCCAGAAATATGATTCGCATCGTTTATCGAACTGTCGCCAATAACTTTTATTTTGGCAGTTACCGGATTTGCAGAAACTAAAACCGCCGCCGTTGCTTCGCCCAAACTTACACCAGTTCTGTTTTTTGAATACGGTTTACAAGGCAAATCGCTCATCGCCTGAAAAGCATTAAAACCAGACAAAACAAATTCAGAAACTTCGTCGCCGGCAACGACAAAAATGTGATCGTAAAGATCCGACTGAATCATTCTTTTCGCAACGGAAATTGCTAAAATTCCGGAAACACAAGCATTCGAAATAACAATTGGCGTTGTTTGAAATCCGAAGAAATTGGCAATATTTTTTGCCAAAACATCTAAATGTGCGTTTTGAAAATTCGTTTCAGAATTCTCTATTAAAGCCGTAACATTTCCTTTAGTAGTTGAAAGTATAAAAGCCGTTTTTGAATTTAATTCAACTCCCGAATTTTTGATCATCGGCTCTAAAGCCAAAATCATCATTTTCTCTAAACGGGAATATTTTGTATCCCTGCTGATTTTCTCAAAAGCACTGTTTATTTTTTCATCAGCAATAATAGAAGCATAAAACGCATTCGGCATTAGAGAAATATGTTGGTGCAATTGAATTCCGGAATCGCTACGCAAAATCGCTTTGATGTTAGATCGAACATCAAAACCTAAAGGCGTGATACAATTGGTTTCATTGATATATACTTCTCTTGTCATTTGTAATTTTATTTCTGTATGATTTTATGGCACGCAGATTTAAACAGATTAAAGCAGATTTACGCGGATTTTTTAATTTGTGAAAATTTGTGTAATTCGTGTTTACAACAACAACCCCACTTTACGTTTCCATTCTTCATAAAAAGGAGGATTGGTCAACATCAAATTTCCTTCTTTATCTAAAAATACCTGAACCGTTTCGCCTGTGCAGGCTACTTCTCCTTTTTTGTCTATGATTCTAAAACGATAAATTATTTTGGCGGCTGGCGTATCGACAACGGTTGTTTCAATCGTTACCACATCACCATAACGCAAAGACAATTTATGTTCGCATTTTGATTTTACAATTGGTGTTGTGTAACCGGTATTGCCAATATCTAAATACGTCAATCCGTGTTGGCGTCCAAATGCTTCTCTTCCATCTTCAAAATAGGTAATATAATGGCCGTGCCAAACGATTCCCAACGGATCAGTTTCGTTAAAACGAATTCTGATTTCGTGCGAAACGGTTAGGAAAGCGGCTTCGTTATACTGTTCTTTTCTTTTTATCATAAAATAGGGCAATGGAAGTTGTGATTATAAAGAACAAAAATAGCAAACTTATTTTTGGGATGATTTCGACGAAAGAAACGTTGCGCAATAATACATCGTAAAAAGCTTCTAATCCCCAATTCATAGGCGATGATTTGGCAATGATCTGCATGATTTTTGGCATTGCAAAAACAGGAACCCAAACACCTCCAACGGCAGCTAAAATGATGACACTAGTCGCACCAAACGGGGCAGATTGTTCCTGAGTACTCGCAACAGTTCCTAATAAAATCCCGAAACCAATTGCGGCAAAACCAGAAAATAAAGCGACAGCACTCATTAAAAACAAATGCCCTTCAACATTTAAGGATGGCAAACCAATATGTGGAAACAAGAAAATTGCCACCGCAACCATCATATAAAACTGAATCATACAGATTATTAAATACGTAATGGTTTTTCCGATGATGATAATTAAATTCGAAGTCGGATTGGTCAGTAAACGTACAAATGTACCCTGCGATTTTTCTTTTACAATATTGATGGACAACGGAATTACAATAAAAAATATCGCAAAAAGTGTCCAGGCCGGAACGTTGTGCTGAACCGAATTGGGTAATACTTCTTTATTATTTATTCTTGGAATAATTTCTTTAAAAGTAATGAAACTCTTTTGTTCGAATTGCGTATTTTCTTCTCCTAACTGATTTTGAAAAGTCGTATAAATCGATTTGGTTTCAATCTGTGAAATCATTTTATCAATGGCGTTCATTACCGAGGTTTTGAAACTCATTTGAACAGCCGGATCAAAATACAATTTTACTTCTTTTTGCTGTAAAACTTTTGAAGTTTTTGGTTGTGCAACAGAATCGGTAAAACCCATTTTGCTCACGATGTTCTGTACATTCTGATCTACTTTGGCTTGTAAATCGACACTCAAATCTTTCGGAATTACAATCGCCAGTTTAAATTTTCCTTTGTAAACATTTTCTCTGGCAATTTCCTCCGTAATAGGCTGATTGTCGATTTGCGTTATAATATCAAATGCATTATTCTTTTGCAGATTATCAAAAACCGTTTTTGAAACTGAACCTTTGTCATTATCAACCAATAAAATCTGAATTTTAGTATCGGTAACGGATTTAAAAGTACTGTCCTGAATAATGGTAACCGTGATCACAAGTACTAAAGGCATAATGAACAGAATGATCAATCCGCCTAAATCTCTTTTAAGCAGTAAAAATTCTTTTACGATTGACATCCAAATTTTATATAGCATCTCTAAAGTCTTTACCGGTTAGTGAAATAAAAACTTCTTCGAGATTTTTGGCTTCTTGAACAGATGCAATCAAAGTTGACGGCGTGCCTTGGGCGTAAATTCGGCCTTGGTCTAAAATAGCAATCGTATCGCAGAAATCTTCGGCTTCCGCCAAATGATGCGACGTATAAATAATCGTAGTTCCGTTTTGGTTTAATACTTTTAAATAATTCAAAATGGCATTTTTAGATTGTACATCAACACCAACGGTGGGCTCATCCAAAAACAAAACTTTTGGATTGTGCAGAATACCGGCTATTAAATTGACCCTGCGTTTCATTCCGCCCGAAAAGGTTTCAATACGTTTATCGGCAAATTTCAAAAGTCCCAAAAGATCTAACGTTTCAATTACCTTGTCTTTTAAATCAGAACCTTTCAAACCGTACATACTTCCAAAATAATGCAGATTTTCACGCGCTGTCAACGTTGGATACAACGCATATTCCTGAGGAACAACGCCAATTATTTTTTTGATTTTTGCAGCATGATGTGAATAATCCAGATCATTAATCGTAAAATGTCCTGAAGTGGGTTTGATCAATCCACAGAGCATCGAAATTAAAGTGGTTTTTCCGGCACCGTTCGGGCCTAACAATCCATAAATCTGACCTTCGTTTATGTTTAGCGAAATGTCGTTCAAAGAAAACATTTCTGCGTCTTTGTATTTTTTTGAAAAGGATTCTATTTTTATGATGGAATTCAAAATATATTAGCTGATTGCATTTTTTAGTTTTTTGAAAAAGATTTCTTCGCGATTGGCAATGTCCAAAAGTTCATCGGCAATGGAATTATAAGCATCTTCTTTGGCGCTTCTGTTTTTGTAAATACGGGACGCTTCTACGGCAAAATCTCTCCAGGAATCTCCAATCTGAGTCATTTCTTTCGAAAGATTTTTCAATTCTTCATTACCCAAAACAAACGAAGCTTCCTGTAAAAAAGCGGCGTAAATAAAACGGAAGCCGCCGCCTCCTGTTCCTATTTCCTCCTGCATTCGCACCATCTGAGCCAGATAATGATTGGCTTTTCTGACACCGTGTTTTACAGGCCATTTTCTGATTCGGCGGGAAACAAATCTAATTCCACGCACACCTACAATTGGCATTGGTGCCAACATAGTGCGACAGGTATCTTTGATTCCTTTGATGATAGCACTTTTGAAATCAACTTCATTCGGAATCTGAATTGGATAATACATTTGCCCTTTTGGCGCAAAAGCTCCTTTGGCAAAACGGACTTTTTCTAGTTCATCATGCGTTAAAGTCGTAACGGTTTCCATGACAGGATCGCTGATCAGATAATCGGTTTCAGTTTTTCCATAAACGACTAAATTATGTGCGTTGAAATGAAAACGATATTCATCCGGAAAATAACTCAAATTATACACGCCAACTTGTAATCCGGTTGGAATATTATTTTTTAAATTTTCGTCTAAAGCCTGAGTGGCATTTGAAACAGATGAAAATTTTTGTCTTTTTATTTTAAGATTTAAACGGTTTGCGACTTTATTAAAAATTTGTCCGGGTAAAGTTCTATAGCTAATTGCCGGTGCATGATTTACTTTTATAAAAGGTAAATAAACGAACAAAAGTCCGGAACCAATTCCGAAAACCATCGGCTCACTAATGTTCATTCCGCTGTTTTTTAAGAGGTTTGAAGCCACTCCATTTTCGCAATGAGCAGATTGATGATGTGTAAAAGTAACTTGCATTAATCTGGTTTAAAGTTTTTTAATTCAGCTATTGAAATGTCAAAAGCGTCTGCATATTTTTGTAAAATTTTGTCACTCAATTTAGCGAAAACGGCTGGTTTAAAATGTCTTTTTACGCGCCATTTCCACAGATCAACATAACCGGCAAGAATAGTAAGATCCATTTTATTAAGTTCCATATAATAGCAAATCGGACTCAATTCTCCAATTTGAACTTTTAGTTTGGCTTCTTCGGCACGTTCTTTTATATCATCAATTGCGTTCGAAAGTGCAATGGCTTTGGGTTCCCAGCCGGTACTTAAAGCGGTTGTGTAATTGCCGTTTTCATCGGTAGCGTAAACCAATTCCTTGAGGTTCTTTTTGCTTAAATTTCCATCGTGCTGAGGTACATTTTCTTTTTCCATGACGGTTTAAATTTTCAATTTAGCTTATGTTGCTGCGGAAATGGTTTTTTGAATAAACAAATTAATTTCGCATTCTAATAGTATTTTGTCTTCGAGTAAACTTTCGCAACTCATGGTGCATAACGTATAATCGTCACCAACAAATTTTGAAACGAGAGCTGCCTTGGTGATTATTGAATTTCCAACTTTTGGAAGTGCATGTATTTTTAGATTTTTTAAGGCGCTAATAAAACCTATAACGTTAACATTCTTATTTTCTGTGCCATCTTCATCAAAAAAATACTTTTTTCCCACTATTGACGAACAAGTCTGGGCTGTATTTTCGATTAAACCGGCTTCTGTAAAAATGTTGTTATCGACAAAAATATTGTCTTCCTGAATAAAAAATATGGTTTCTACAAAGTTAGCATCAATATTTAAAATCAAATCGACCATCAGCATTGGAGCTCTATGAGGCAGGTAATTTTGGATGTCAATTCCGACTTTCATAGTAGTATTATTTAGCTAAAACGGTTTTCATTTGTCCTCTGGCAATTTCTTCATTATTCAAAAAAGTTACAATGTCAACCAAAGTAATTCCTGCAAATTCCTGTAAAATAGTTATTGTCGATTGAATTGTATCGTTGATTTGCGGCAGTTTTTTAATTTCGATATCTTTAATAGAACCGATATAGCCTGTTGGTGCCATTTCATTTTTCAAAAAGAACTTATAACCGGTATGCAAAGCCACAGACTGGGCCATATGTTCAATTAAACCTGCTTCCAGAAAAGTATTTTCTTCTAAAAAAATATTGTCATTCTGAATTTTAAAACCTGTAATTAATGAAGTTTCAGAATAAGAAAACATTCTATCTACCATTACAAAAGGAAACTTCTGCGGTAATAAATTTCCGACGGCTTCTTTTTCTAAAAGTATTGTAGTTTCCATTAGCAAACGGTTAAATACGCATAAGCAAAAGAAAATCTTCCACTTTCAGGAACAGACAATAAAATACGATCTCCTTTTTTTAATTTGCCGGAATTCATTAATTCTTCAACAGCAATATAAATCGAAGCAGATCCAACATTTCCCACTCTCAAAAGGTTCATAAACCATTTTTCATCGGAAATTACAATTCCTTTTTCATCCAGCCCTTTTTTTAATCCATCGACAAAAAAGTGAGACGAAACGTGTGGTAAAAAATAATCAACGTCATCAGCTGAAATATTGTGTTTTGACATGGCATCACTCATGCTTTCTACACCTTTGGGCAAAATAAATTCGTCAAGAAGTTTTACATCCTGTTTTACAGCAAACACAGATTCATTAAGCCATTCATCAGGATTGTAATCACTCCATGATTTTATTTCACCAGTTTCTAGTTTATCGCCACCAGCGTACATACAAGTTTCTAATTCGAATGCATATGAATATGCTTCCATCCATTCAATTTTTAAAGAGATTTCACCGCTTGGTTTATTCTCTAATAAAAAAGCTCCGGCACCATCAGACAGCATCCAACGTAAAAAATCTTTTTTGAAAGCAATAATCGGCTGTTCCTCCAGATTTTTTAGATTGATGATTTCGTGATTGTATTTTGGAGACGAAAGCCAGGTTGAAACTTTTTCAGATCCGGTACAAATAGCATTTTTAGAATTTCCGGATTTTATAGAAAGAAAACCATACTTCAATGCATTCATTCCGGAACAGCAAATTCCCATAGAAGAGTTTAATTCTACCGATCTGTTTTTTAATAAACCATGAACCATTGCAGCATGTGAAGGAGCAATGATATCAGGAGATGAAGTTCCACAAGAAAGAACTTCTAAGTCTAGAGCTGTAAATTTTTCATCAAATAATTGTACAACTGCATTGTGGGTCAATTCAGCATTGCTGTGTGTGCTTTTACCTTCATTGTCGACGGCGTAATAACGGCTAGTAATTTTATTATTACGCAAAATGATACGTCTTGCCTTTGAGGCGGTGTCATTTATAAGACCCAAATAGGTTTCCATTTCATCATTTGAAACAGCTTCGTTGGGTAAATATTTTGCAGCTTTGGTAATATATACGTCGAACATAATTTAATTTCCTCTTCTAAACTCCTTGATAATATTGAGTTTCTTTTTTTATTTTTTTGAACTTAAATGGATAGGTAATAAGGTGCAATATATATACTATTGGTGAGATTAGCCATATTGCTAAGAATAAATAAACATAAAATATTTTAAGAAGTGTTTTTCTGTTTTTTTGATTTTTATGAATGATATTAGACCATTTATTAAAAATTTTATTAGCAGTTTTATCCACCGTAACTAAATACGAACTGATTTTAACGGCACCTATCTTGGCTAACTTTGGCTGTAAATCATCTAAATTGTTTTGTTGAAATTGAGAAAGCATCACTTCTCCAAATTTATCCGATTCCTGAATATCTTTGTCAGAAACGCCAGGCAAAGGAAAAAACCCCAAATATCTTTTCTTTATTCCTGAAAACATCCAGTTTACAATTGTAATCACGCTGATTAAATTTCCAACACGATCGACCAAAGCTACATTTCCAACCAATTTTGCATTCACATCACGCAGTAAAACTTTGACTTTTTCCTGCGCCATAATCCACATATTTCGAGATCCGTTTATGGTAATAACGGGTGTATTGTTAAGAATGGTTTTGGCTTCAGCACTTTTCAAAAAAGAGTTGATAGGAATTGAAGGCGATAAATACCAAACCTGATAATGCAAAAGAACAAGGTCATATTTTGTATTCAGAATTTCTTCAGAAAAGGGTTTTAAGCCAGTTGGAATCTGTAAAAACGATTCCGGAAAAGCATCAAAAAAAGTAGTTTTATTCCAGGGAAAAGGAAATGGTTTTTCTAATTGAATTTCATGAAAAGTTACTTTTATATCCTCTGAATTTAAAAAAGGTTTTGCAATATTTCGCGCAATCGATTCTAATTGTCCAGATTGGGAATAATAAATAACGAGAACATTTTTCATTTGATTGAAAGCTTTGGTTGCAAACAAAAATAAGTAAATTTATGCTTTCAAATCATTCCAAAAGTCGAAATAATTAAACCATTGCAGCGGATATTTTTGCAGAATACTTTCAACGCTTTTTACATATTCTTGTAATAATCCTTTTTCGTCACGATGTTTTACGGCTGCTTGTCTGGCGTATAAATGATAATGAAGATTGGGTTCTTTCATTACATAAACAAAAACAACCGGAACTTTTAATCGGGAAGCAATTAAAAATGGGCCTGCAGGAAAGTGGGCTTCTTTTCCGAGGATTTTTTCAGAAAATGATTTGGTTCCTTCAAAATAGCGATCACCAGTAAAACAAACGAGTTCATTATTAGCCAAAGACGCATTAATTTCGAAAATATGAGACAAATCATCCTTGATGATGATGAATTTTACAGTCGGTTTTTTGGTAACGCTTTCTAAATAATTCTTAATGGCTGAATGTTCTAAATCGGTTGTAACCAGATTAATTTGAAAATTAACATCAATATCACCTAAAAAGTGTTCGGCAATTTCAAAATTTCCAATGTGAGCACTTATTAAGACTCCCCCTTTTTTCTCAGAAAGAAGCTTTTTCAGAATCTCAATTCCGTCAAATTCGTAGGTAAATTTATTTCGCATTCCTGCCGAAATAGAAACTTTGTCAATAATAGTCTGTCCAAAAGTATAGTAACTTTTGAAAACCATTTTTTTCGATTTAAACCAAGAATACTGTAGTCGTTCTTTAAAATAATAAGAAATAGCCCGATTACTTTTCTTTAAAAACAAAAAATAATAAGAAGCAACAAAATAAAGCAAGAAATAAGCAGACCTGATACCCGCTTTTTGAATCAAAAAAACAAATATTCTATACCCTAAAACTGTACCTTTTGATTTGCCATCCCATTGACTCATCAAGCAATTTTCGCTTTTAGTTTGGTTTCGATAAGGTCATAGAAGTTCTGAAAAGTAGCGATCCCAACAAAATCGACTTCAACCAGTTTTACACCAAAGTTAGATTCAATTGAAACGACCAAGTCAACATAGTCCAAACTGTCTAACCCAAGTGTGTCTTTTAAATTAGCATCCGGTTCAATGTCGTCATTGTCTACTTCAAATTCATCAACCAAAAAACCATTAATTCTCGCTATAATCTCTTCTTTATTCATTGTTCAATTTAAACTTTTTAACCACCAACGCAGAGTTGGTTCCTCCGAACCCGAAGGAATTGGACAAAAATATATCAAATTTTTTGTTTAAAGTAGTTTTGACCAAATTTAATTTAAATGCATCTTCATCAGGATTTTCCAAATTGATGTTTGGTGCAATAAAATCGTGCTGCATCATCAGTATAGAATAGATAACTTCGCTCGCCCCAGCCATCCAGCATTCGTGACCTGTCATTGATTTTGTAGAACTTACATAAGGATTTTTCTCACCAAAAACTTCAAAAATAGCTTTAGCTTCATTTGCATCACCAACCGGAGTAGATGTTGCATGTGCATTTATATATTCAATATCGGATGCTTTTAGGTTTGCATCATCTAGAGCTTTTTTCATTGCCGTCGCCGGGCCTTCTACATTTGGAGTCGAAATATGACCTCCATTTGATGAAAATCCATAACCTGAAACTTCGGCTATAATGTTCGCTCCGCGTGCAATGGCAGATTCATAACTTTCAAGAATTAAAGTAGCACCACCGCCACTCGGAATCAATCCGTCGCGATCCACATCAAATGGGCGGGAAGCTTTTTCGGGATCGTTTTCTCTATTCGAAAAAACGCCCAAACCATCAAAACTGCTCATGGCATATTTGTTGATTTCCTGTGCGCCACCTGTAATAATAATATCCTGAAAACCACTTTTTATTAGAAAATAAGCCAACCCGATAGAATGTGATCCGCTTGCACAGGCTGCACTTACTGTTAGATTAATACCTCGGATTTTAAAAATTGTAGAAAGATTCATCGTAACCGTTGAATTCATTGATTTAAAAATAGCTCCGGAACCTATCAAAGCGGTGTCTTTTTTCTCACGGACGATATCTGTTGTATCAATAATGGCTTTAGAAACGCTGTCGTTGCCATACATGATTCCTACTTCCCGCTCATCAAAAAATGCATCGTCGATATTAGCGTTTTTTAATGCTTCGATGGTGGCCATATAAGCATATTCGGTTTCTTCGCCAATGCTCATACGCTGTCTTCGGGTCAATAAATTTTTTAAATCCGGTTTAGGAACCATGCCGGTTAAGGCTGATTGAAAACCGAATTCTTTTCTCTCAGAATCAAACTGAATACCGGATTTTCCGTTGTACAAAGATTCCTTAACTTCGTCTAATGAAGTGCCAATGCAGGAATAAATTCCCATTCCCGTAATTACAACTCTCCTGTTCATCTTCTTTTAAAGTAATTTTTTATCCGTTAGGTGCAATTTTTTAAATAAAGCCACAAAGTTTTTTCTAATCTATTCTTAATTTTTAATCTCACAAAGAAGCTAAGTCGGAAAGGGTTTTCTTTATTTAAATTTTTCATTAAAGCGTTGCCAATTAGCGTCTTTGCGAGCAATTTTTGGTGTTAAAGAAGAAACTTAAAAACAACCTCTCAACCTAGGAGGAACCATAATATTGTTAAGAATAAATTCCTCCGTTTATATTGATAATCTCTCCTGTAATATAACTTGCTTTTCTTGAAATCAAAAAGCTTACCAAATCTGCTACTTCTTCGGCTTCGCCAAAACGATTGACCGGAATCAGTTTCAATAATTCTTTTTCGTCCAGCTGACTTGTCATGTCCGTTCTGATAAAACCCGGAGCAACAGCATTTACCGTTATGTTGCGTTTGGCAACTTCCTGAGCCAATGCTTTGGTTGCGGCCACAATGGCACCTTTCGCAGCCGAATAATTGGTTTGTCCGGCCGTTCCTTTTACGCCCGAAACCGAAACCATATTTACAATTCGGCCATATTTATTGCGTAACATTTTCTGAATGAAAAACTGCGTAACATTAAAAAAACCGTTTACACTTGTGTTTACAACGCTGTTCCAGTCCTCAGGAGTCATCCACATAAAAAGGCCGTCTTTTGTAATTCCGGCATTGTTTACAATGGCTTCAACAATAGCTTCGGGATTTGTTTCCTGCCAGGTTGTTAAAACAGTTTGTACTTGTTCAAAATTAGAAACATCAAAGCCTAAAATTTCTCCTGTTCCTCCTAATTTGATGACTTCCTGAAGTGTTTCTTCGGCAGCGGTTTTGTTTGAATGATAATTAATCAAAATATGATAATTGGCTTCGAAGGCTAATTTTTTACAAATAGCACTTCCAATTCCTCTTGAACCGCCTGTTACTAATACACATTTCATATTGGAATTTATTTTTTCTTTTTCGTTACAGTTTTTGTTGCTGCTTTTGGCTTTTCAGTTGCAACTTCAGGTGTATTGTTTTTTTCTGTTTTTGAAAATAGTTCGGCATTTTCAAACCATTGGTTGCTTAATACAGTTCCATCCGGTTTTAGAAACCCCCATTTTCCTTCGTTTTTTACTCTTGCAACACCATCAATAAATCCTTTATCCTGCTGCACAAACAGGGCAATAATTCCGTTTGCCGTAATTCCGTATTGTGTTGGGATTACTAATTTTCCAGTTTCATTAATAAATCCCCAGTTTTTTTCTTTTACCGGAGCCAGTCCGTTTGTGCTAAAAACTTCGGCATCACTATAGGTTGGTTCAATTACAAAGTCGGCTTTTGTGTTGATGTATCCCCATTTTGAACCTATACAAACCGGAGCTAAATTTTTAGAGAATGCTTTTACTTTATCATATATAG
The DNA here is from genome assembly GCF_052113665.1 of Flavobacterium sp. W22_SRS_FK3. Taxonomy (NCBI): domain Bacteria; kingdom Pseudomonadati; phylum Bacteroidota; class Flavobacteriia; order Flavobacteriales; family Flavobacteriaceae; genus Flavobacterium; species Flavobacterium sp. W22_SRS_FK3. The sequence goes on from NZ_JBGQOF010000014.1 coordinate 44,683, forward strand.
GAGTGATTACCCAATTTCCTTTTAAGTCTATAAAGCCAATTTTTCCGTTCTTTTTGGCAAAAGTCAAATCCTGAGTTTCAAAATCCCAGATTTTTTCTGCACCCTCAACCGGAATAAATTGTCCGGCACTTACAATTCCGAAAGTTTTGTCTTTTCTTGCCCAGGTTGTGTTTTTAAAATAATTCCCGATTTCAGTATAAGCCGGTTCTACTAATTCTTTTCCGTCCGTATTTATGATTCCCCAGTTTTTATTTAGTTCAACTCTGGCGAAACCATTTTCAAACGGTTTTATCATGTCATATTTTGGCTCTAAAACAATAGCCATTTTTGAATTGATTAATCCTACTTTATTGTTTTGTCTGATAAAAGCAACGCCATTATTAAAATCAAATAATTTCTCTGAAGCGGGTGCTTTTTGAACTGCTCCTTTTTTATCAATATAAACCCAGTCCTTATCTTTTTTTACAATGGCAATTCCACTGTTAAAATCTTTTGCATCCATAAAGGTTGCAGGAATTACCCAGGTTCCTTTTGTATCAATAAATCCCCATTTACCATTGTCTTCAACAGCAGCTAAACCTTCAGAAAAACTTTTGGCAGATTTGTATTGAGGTTCGATTTTAAAGTTTCCATCTTTTGAAATAAAACCAATTTTAGAATTTTTTTTAACTAATGCCAGTTCTTGGCTATTAACAAATTGAATGCAGCAAGCTAATAAAAAAATAAATATTTTTTTCATGATTTTTAAAGGCTCAATATTAATATGAAATAAAAATTTTAACTGTTTATCAAATAATCTTTTACTTTTTGAACAAATGGATACATGACCTGATCTTCTTTAAACTCAGGAATTATATTACGGACTTCATCGTACCATTTTTTGGTTACCGATGAGATTTTATTTTTTTGATCTAAATAATCAATTGCCTGAACAATCGTGATCATTTCGATACTCAAAACTTCAAAAGCATTCTCAATCACTTTTGAGGTAATTACGGCAGCATTTGTTCCCATACTAACAATGTCCTGATTGTCATTGTTGTTTGGAATGCTGTGAACGTACATTGGGTTTGACAGCATTTGGCTTTCGGCAGTTGTTGAGGTTGCAGTGAACTGAACACCCTGCATTCCGAAATTAAATCCTAAAGTTCCTAAATTGACAAACGGAGGCAAAATTTCATTGATTTTTGAATTCAGTAAATAATTCAATTGACGTTCTGCGAGCATCGTTAACTTGGTAATAACAATTTTCAGCTTATCCATTTCAAGTGAAATATAATCGCCATGAAAATTTCCGCCATGGTAAACGTGTTTGTTTTTTACATCAATAATTGGATTGTCATTTGCCGAGTTGAATTCGTCTTCTAAAATGGAAGCAACATTGTTGATTGTTTCTAAAACCGGACCTAAAATTTGAGGCACACAACGTAATGAATAATATTCCTGAACTTTCTCTTTGAAGATTTCTTCGGTATTTTCTCCTGAATATAAATGGTCTTCTCTTTTTCGGATCAAGGTGCTGTCAGAAAGATTTTCTCTCATTCTGGCTGCTACTTCCTGTTGTCCTTTGTGGCGTTTTGTCTGGTTTAATTCTGCCGAGAAATGATCGTCATACGCCTGAACCAATTCGTTAATGGCACAGGATGCTTTTAATGACCAGTCTAACAGTTTATTGGCGTAGTGAACATTTACAACGCCAATTCCGGTCATTACAGATGTTCCGTTTATTAACGCCAAACCTTCCCTGATTTCTACCTGAATGGGTTTTAAACCTTCAATTTCAAAAACTTCGGGAGTTGGTCTTCTGTCTCCTTTATAAAAAACTTCGCCTTCGCCAATTAAGACTAAAGCCAAGTGTGATAATTGTACTAAATCGCCACTCGCACCAACGCCGCCATGTTCGAAAATTAAAGGTGTGATATCTCGATTAATTAATTCTGCCATTAAGTGAATTACAGAAGGATGAACGCCTGAATTTCCCAATGATAATGAGTTTAAGCGAGCCAAAATTGCCGCTTTTGCACAAATAGGACTCAAAGGTTTTCCGGTTCCGGATGAGTGGCTTCGGATTAAATTATATTGTAACTGAATTTGGTCAGACTCTTTGATTCGATATTGTGCCATTGGACCAAATCCTGTATTTACGCCATATATTACTTTATTTCCTGAAAATTCTTTTAAGAAACTAAAGCTTTCATTTATGCGGTTTAATACCAAATCGCTAATGGTAACTTTTTGATTTCCAAATATGATAGCCTCAAATTCGGCTAAACTTAAATATTCATTTATTGTATTCATTAAACAGTTTTTGATTGCGCTAATTTAATTTTATTTATCAAAATAAATGTAGTTATTTTGATGAAGGCAAATGTAAGTTAATAAATGATAACATTTTTATTATGATAAAGGAGTTTGTGGACGTTTTAATCATTGGTGCAGGACCTTCAGGATGTGTTTCGGCATCCTATCTTCATATGAATAATATAAAGGTAAAAGTGGTTGAAAAAACAAAATTCCCAAGGCTTGTTGTTGGCGAAAGCCTTATTCCGAGAGTTATGGATCATTTTGCAGAAGCTGAGCTTTTTGAAAGTTTAGATGCCATGAATTTTGAAAAAAAACGCGGCGCCCGTTTTATCAGAGGAGAAGAAATTTGTGTTTTCGATTTTAGCGAGAAGTTTGGAGAAGGATGGGATTGGACCTGGCAGGTACCGAGAGCTGATTTTGATAACACCATGGCGCAGGAAGTTATTCGTAAAGGCGTTGATCTGGAATTTGAAGCAGAGGTTTTGGAAGTTTCCTTTGAAGGGAAAAATTCTAAAACGATTGTAAAAGATAAAGGCGGAAATTTAAAAGAGATCCACGCTAAATTTATCATTGATTCCAGCGGATATGGGCGTGTTTTGCCAAGACTTTTAGATTTGGATACCCCTTCAAAATTAGATCCGCATTCTTCGATATTTACACATGTAAAAGATATCAACAGACCGGAAGGAGACGAAGGGACTCAGATTTCTTTTGATATTCTGGAAACCGAAGTATGGTTGTGGGTTATTCCGTTTTCAAATGGAAATACCAGTTTAGGAGTTGTGGGACCAACCCATTTTATCAATTCACTTTCTGGAAATAAAGACAATGCCGAGGCTTTAAAAAATGCTATACAGAAGTCTGATTATTATATCAAAAGATTTCAGGGAACTGAGTTTTTATTTGAACCCGTAAAACTCGAAAATTATTCAAGAGCGGTGAAAAGAATGTATGGCGATGGGTTTGCCTTGACAGGAAACAGTTCAGAATTTTTGGATCCGGTTTTTTCATCAGGCGTTGCTTTTGCTACCGAATCCGGAATGCTGGCTGCCAAATTATATCTTAAAGAGGCGCAGGGGATAACTGTAGACTGGGAAACTGAGTTTACAGCATATATGAAAAAAGGAATTGCTGTTTTTACTACTTATGTGAAAGAATGGTACACCGGAAATTTGCAAACATTGTTTTTTCATCAGCCCGAAAACCCGGATGTTAAAGAGAAAATATGTTCTGTATTAGCCGGATATGTCTGGAATGAAGAAAATCCGTTTGTAAAAAAACATGATCACGTGATTAAAAATATGGCCTATTTACTGAATATGCAAAAAGAACAAAGCCCTGATTAACAGGGCTTTTTTGTGATTTATTTATATGCTTTTTTCAATAAAAGCTTAGATAGCGATTTCGCCGTTTTAGCATATCCTTCTCCAATGCGGGATTCGTTGCTAAAATTGTTCCCCCATTGATCACCTGGCGCTTCCTCACTTGCAATTTCCAATAAAACATTTGACTTATTTGCTGTTTCAACAAATTTTAAATTAGTAGTAACTTTTGCAGGCTGTTTCATAACTCCGGCATCCCATCCCGGATAAATCCATACCGTCTGTACTATTAATGTATATGGCGTATCTAATCCTTCCTGAAAATTTACATCTTTACCGGCTTTTGAAAATACAATATTACCTATTTCTAAAAACTTTGGTGTCCAGATTTGTTCTCTTGCAGCAACCCATTTCTTTTGCCAAAGATTTCCATTTCCTTTTGCCTTTTTGTCTAAATCTGCTTTGTGTTCTTCGACATATTGAGTTTCTGGTTTGTTTTCTTTCATCATAGTAAAATTACTATAATCAAATTCAGTGTTAATTTCTTTTTGGTCTTTTAAAAAATCAAAATTTCCATTTACAACTTTCATGTCCTGAGCAAATGTAAATCCTGAAATAAATAACAATGCAAATACTATTTTTTTCATAATTAAAAGGTTAGTTTAGGTTTCAAATGTAACTTTTTTTTTATACAAAAAAACAGCCAATTTTTTTTTGCATTTGTATGAGTTAATTTTTCATTTTAAAATCCAAAAAAATTAACTTTCATTACGGAAACACAAACATGACTATTTTGTAATTTTGCAAGATGTATGCTTTAGTCGATTGTAATAATTTTTATGCTTCATGCGAACGTGTTTTTCAGCCGAAATACATTGGGAAACCTGTGGCCATATTATCCAACAATGACGGTTGTGTGATTTCCAGAAGTAATGAAGCCAAAGCAGTTGGAGTTCCGATGGGTGCTCCAGCATTTAAGATTAGGGAATTGGTAAAAGAACAAAATGTCAAATTGTTTTCATCCAATTATCCTTTGTATGGCGATTTGAGTAATCGTGTGATGGCTATTTTGGGTCAGTTTACACCTAATATAGAAATTTACAGTATAGACGAGGCATTTCTGAATTTTGATGGTTTGAATATTTTGGATTATCACGATTATGGACTTCAAATGAAATCCCGTATTCAAAAATGGGTAGGGCTTCCGGTCTGCATTGGCTTTGCCGAAACCAAAGCATTATCAAAAGTAGCCAATAAAATTGCTAAAGAATTTCAGGACAGAACCAAAGGAATTTATGTAATCGATAATGACGAAAAACGAATCAAAGCCTTAAAATGGACAAAAATTGAAGATGTTTGGGGAATTGGTTACCGCACAAAAAAGAAAGCCAAACTCCGTAATATCCGGACGGCCCTTGATTTTATTCAGCCCGAACATGAAGCATGGATTAAGAAAGAAATGGGCGTTATTGGTCTTCGTTTAAAATATGAGCTGGAAGGTAAATCTGTTTTGGATTTAGAGCCATTGCCGGAACAAAAAAAGAGTATTGCAACGACCAGAAGTTTTCCAAAACAAATATCCGATTTTGATTTACTGCGGGAACGTGTCACTACTTTTGCAGCCGTTTGTGCCGAAAAATTACGCAAACAAAATTCCTGCTGTCATACTATTATTGTAATGTTGGTCATTGACAGACATACAATTAAATCATCCCAATATTATTTTAATATGGCAATTACCCTGCCGTATGCGACGAATTCTACTTTGACAATTTCGAATGCAGCTATAGAATTGCTGAAGAAATTGCATAAAGGAAATGAAGGTATCCGATTTAAAAAAGCAGGTGTTGTAGTGACCGAATTAATAGATGAGGATAAAAAACAATTTCAATTGTTTGAAGAAGAAAATCCAAAGCATTTAGCTTTAATGAGAGTGATGGATCAGCTGAATCAAAAAATTGGAGACCGAAAAGTAAAACTGGCTTCACAAGATCTTCAACGAACCTGGAATATGAATCAGAATCATTTGTCCCCTAAATATACAACTGATTATAAAAAACTTCTTGAAATACGATGTCTGTAAAAAAAGAACAAAAAATGACTTTTTTTCAGCCTGATTTCGAAAGTGAAATTAGGATTCCTTATATAAATGAGGGCGTTTCGGCTGGTTTTCCGTCTCCGGCGGCTGATTTTATGGAAACCAGTATTGATTTGAATAAAGAACTAAGTGAAAATCCACTGGCAACTTTTTATATCAGGGTCAAAGGGAATTCTATGATTGATGCGGGTATAAATGACAAAGATGTTTTAGTGGTTGATAGAAGTCTGGAACCTCAAAATAATAAAATTGCTATTTGTTTTATTGATGGCGAATTTACTGTAAAACGCATTCAGGTCGAAAAAGATTGTTTGTATCTGATGCCCGAAAACCCAAATTACAAACCTATAAAAGTTACGGAAGAAAACCAGTTAATTATTTGGGGAATGGTAACTTATGTGATAAAAAAGGTGTGAATCTGAATTTGTTTAGTTTAATCTTATTAAATTAGTTTATTAGCTTAGTGTTAAAGCAAAAGGATGATAAACATCAGATTGTTTTTTCTAACATCAATAAACTTCTAGTTTTAATAAAATGTATTTTGTTGCTAAAAATATATCCTTAAAGTAATTTTGTTACTGTTTTAACGATTAAATAAATCAAAAGATTCAATTTGTAATCAAATTCGTAAAAATTTCAGCATTGATTTAAAAAACGTAAGAAAATAATACTTTTGTACGTAGATTAACAATAAATATCTGGAATTTGGAATTGAAATTTTTTTGGAAGGTCATAATTATTATATTACTACTTATTTTTTCAGCAGGATTAATTACAACAGATTTTTTTTATGATCCGACAAGTTCTGCTTATTATGGTTTTTGTATAACAACATTCATTTTCGTAACCATATCCTCTATTTTTTATTTAAAAAATTGGAAATCAATATTTTTTAAAACGCCAATTCTTTTTTTTAGTCTCTGGAGTTTCTATGTTTTTTTTCAATATTTTAATAATTCTGGAGTTTCTTTATTCACGATATATTTTCTTGCTCTTTATTTTTTACTAATCTGCACAACTGACCTATTTAGTTTATCAGGATTTAAGTTTAGTACTTTTTTTATGGCATAATAATGCTTTCCACAATTGAATCGATCTATTGTGTTTTACAGTTCTTAGGTGTTTATAAAAGCCACAGTGTTCTTTTTCCGGTTACCGGCAGCTATAATAATCCAAATGTTACCGCCATATTTTTAGCCTTAACTACACCTTTTTTTTTATATTTCTTTAAGAAAAAACACAAGTGGTTAATCAGTATCTCGTTTCTCATTCTGCTAATAGCACTGTTTTTGCTTAAGTGCCGTGCAGCGCTTATTGGGACAATTTTATCTGCTATAGTTTTTTACGGACTGGAATACAATATGATTTCTTGGATAAAAAAAAACAGGGACAAACCCACTGTAAAAGCATTGTTTATTTTGAGCTTCTTAATTATAATTCCATTTAGTTCCTATTTATATAATTCAAAAAAGGCTTCTGCTGACGGCCGCAAGTTTATTTGGAAAGTTTCAGGTATCATGGCTTTGGAAAAACCCTTAATGGGCTATGGTTATGGTTATTTTGAAAAAGAATACAATTTATATCAGGCTGACTATATAAAAAATGGAAAAGCAAACCAAGAAGAGCTTAAGAATGCCGGACCTGTAATTATGCCGCATAACGAATTACTCAATAATTTAGTTGAAGGCGGATCTATAGGATTTCTATTGGCAGGGTTGTTTTTTGGTTCCCTTCTCTTTGCGGTAAAATCGAGAGCAAAAACTGAAGTAGAAAAATCAGACGATGTTGAATCAAAAAACAGTTATTTCAATATAAGCTATGCGGGAATTGTAGCATTTATAGGGGTTTCTATGGTTAATTCGACGATTCAAATTATTCCTATAATGACCTTATTGATTATTTATGCAGCAATAATCTGCAGTATGTTAAAACCTTTGCACCTTCCTTTATTTCTCAATATTGAAGTAAATGGTATTGTATTATCAATTCTCTTTAAGACTGTGGTTGTTTTTTTAAGTTGTTATCTGTTATGGATTGTTTCCGGAATCGCTATAGCCGATAGAGAAAATAAAAAAGCGTCAATACTTCAAAAAGAGAAATATTCTAATGAGGCGTTGCAAATTATTACTGGTCTGAAAAATAATCTTGCCGAAGATCGGAATTATTGGAAAAATCTTGGCATGATTTATATAAATACAAAAAATTACCAGCAGGGAGTTAAGTGTTTTATGACTGCAAAAAAATGGAGTTCGCTCCCTGACTTATATATAGGTTCTGGTATTTGTTATGAAGAGCTTCAACAGTATCCAAAGGCGATAGCAGAATATAAGCAGCTTGTATTGTTTTTGCCTTCAAAATTTTCTTATCGTTTTAGATTAATGAAGACTTACTTAAAAAACAAAGATACTCTCAATACTGTAATAACAGCAAAAGAGATTCTGAGTCTTGAGCCCAAAATTCCATCAGCTAAAGTAGAAAAGTATAAAAAAATAGCCTGGAATTTATTAAAAAAAATAGAGTCTGAAAAAAGCAGACAAAAAATTAGTCATTAATATATATTAAAAATAGGATTTATGTTTAATTATTTTATTGTAAAAATAACCCAAAATATTAAAAAGATAATTTTTCTATTATGCCCCCTCCTATTACACGCCCAGTATCCGTACTCTGTGGAGGCCGTTTTAAAAAAAGCAGGTAATAATAGAATTGAACTTGAAAAAGCATTACAGTATACTAATAAGACTGGAGATGAATTAAAAATAAAAGCCATGCAGTTTTTAATCAGTAATATGGATATTCATTCATCTGCTGATTATTACTGGGAAAATACTGCAAAGGAAAAAGTAGAGTATAATGAGTTAACCTATCCTGATTTTGAAAAGGCAAAAATTGCGTTAGAAACTATTAAAGAAAAAAATATGGGGCTATTGCCTAAACCCGTTATTTACCAGGATATAGAAACTGTTACAGGCGATTATTTAATTCAAAACCTTGAAAAAGCTTTTCAGTCCTGGAATTCTTCGGCAATGAAAAATATCTCATTTGGTGATTTTTGTGAATATATTTTACCTTATCGGGTGAGCGAAGAACCTCTGCAGGATTGGCGTATTATTTATTCAGATAAATTTAAATGGATTAGTGAGCAAATCCCATCGAAAGGGTTTAAACCTGTTTTGATTTCTGTAAAAGATGATTATGACAATTGGTTTACGAATACATGGGGAGAGCCACGTAAAGAGCCTTTGCCAAGATTAGGTGCTTTGCAATTATTATTAAGGAAAGAAGGACCTTGTCCAGACATTGCAGATCTTGGCGTATTTATTATGCGTTCGCAGGGAATTCCTGCGGCAGTAAATGTAATCCCTTATTGGGCAACTGCTACAGGAGGTCATTTTACAAATACTTTTTTTGATGATAAAATGCATCCTTACAATTGTGATTATGGGGCAAAAGATTATGAGGAAGATTTAAAGAGAGAGCCTGCCAAAGTCCTGCGCATGACTTATTCAAAACAACAGGGAACGCTGGGCAGTTTTGAAGACAAAAAAAATATCCCCACTGCTATTTTGAGACAGCAAAATTATATCGACGTTACCAAAGACTATTGGAAAACTACTGATGTAATGTGTCCATTATATGATTCAGCAAACCCATCTAAAATCGTTTATGCTACCACTTTTAACGGACTGGCATGGAGGCCTTTCTGGTGGGGGAAAGTAGAAAATGGAAAAACTACTTTTACCTCCGTTTGTAAAGGAACGGTCTTAATTCCTCAATATTTTACTAATGGAAAGCTGGTTCATGCAGGTGCCCCTATTGTGGTTGGAGATAAAGAAAACAAAGTGCTGTTAGCTGACATTACACAAAGCAGAGAAATTTTAATACAGGAAGCGGATAAATACCTTCGATTCAAAATAGGTATAACCTATAAATTATATTACTGGAATAACGGCTGGAAACTTATAGACACACGTGAAGTAAAAGACCAGACAACATCTATGCTTTTTTCTAAAGTACCCAAAAATGCTTTGCTGCTTTTTTTGTCGAGTGATTCTAAAAAACTCGAACGGCCTTTTATAATAGATGACCAAGGGACAAGAACCTGGTTTTAAAAAATATTACAAAATAAACCCTTTTTATAAAATTTTTATGTAATCGATTACATGATTAAATACTAATAAATTCAAAAACATGAAAATAAAATTAATTAAAGTATTACTTATCGGCATTCTGTACTATCCTATTTTTGGTATAGCACAAATCAGCTCAAAAGTAGCAAAGAGTTACCCTGCCCATATTGTCTATAAGTTGGATGAATTAAATTCAAAAGTAAAGTTGTCCGAAGACAAACAAATCAAAATAGGTCATAAACTCTATACGGCCGATAGTTTGGCTAATATAAGCCTCGTTAAAGGTGAGCCTGTTACCCAATTAAAATCATATTACATCATTGATGCCAATTTTTTAAAATCCATTTTATCTCCGGAAGAATTAGACCGTTACGGTTATATGACAGACAGGGATAACCGTTTTTTGGCCGTTCTGATTTTTTCAACCCATTTAAAATTAGAGCCTACGCAAATAAGCGAAATAAGAAGACTAAATGATTCTGTAGCTAGTGTTCCAAAAATGTCTTCAAAAGAAACGATCCGAATTTATAATAAAAAACTGCAGCGTATTCTGAATAAAGAGCAGTACATAGCAATGCTTAAGACAATTTACCACGAGCAAGCAGAAGAAGATGCACAAAAAGACTGGTCCAAAATAATAAAACTTCAGTTAGTTGCCGATAAAAATGACAAATCCCAATACGTTAAGATTTTGAATTATCACATTGCCAAAAATGCTTTTTTAGATAAAAAAGCCGATCGATATGATAAAACCAAAAGAGACTTTTTAGCCAAAAAGATGGCATTGGGAGAACCTCCACTTTTAGTACATGCCAATATATTATCTGAAGGCACGTACACAACCAATAAATACTCATCCATAATCAAATACGAAAAGGAACTGGAACTTACTAAAAGCCAGATAGACACACTTTTGCTTAAATACAACCAATTACAACGCATTAAACTCGAGAACAAAGAGAAAGAATCTACTGCTGAAGCTCCTAAAACAGTTCCTTCTGAATATGAAAATATAGCCCAGATATTGAACCCGGAACAGGTTAAAAAATGGCTGATTCAAAAAAACAAACAAGCTGCTAAAAAAGAAGCACAAAAAAATTGGGAACAATTGGAAGCAGAAGGCTTAACTAAAGATTTGGATAAAGATAAAACACTAACAGAATTTGCGGTCTATCAATTACAATTTCTGGTAACCAAAGACAGAGCAATGGTGTATCACACTCAGGAAAACATATTTATGAAACGTGATATCGAGAAGAAAAAACCGGAATTGTTAAAACAACTCGATATTATTAATCAAAAGAAATCTCAAAACGCTAAGACAAAACAAGCTCTCACATGGTAGAAAAGTAAATAGGGAGAAACGATTATGAGTATAATAAATTACTCCATGCAAATTATAATCATCAATACAAGTCTAAATTAAATTAATTAACCAAATTAAATCAATATGAAGAAAATTACCCAAAAAGCAATCTTATTGCTGCTATTAGGAGGTGCGCTGTGTCAGGCACAGGAAAGTCCTGATGTAAAAAAGAATCTGCTGGCAGCCAGACTACAACTACTGCAAGGCAGTAAAACGTATAATCCTGAAGAAGGAATTGCTGCTTACAAGCAATTAGCCAATTTGGGCAATGCCGAAGCAATGAATGCATTGGGACTAATTTACAACAAAGGAATCAGTGTTGCGGTAAACGAACAAGAAGGAATCCAATGGTTGGAAAAAGCGGCTATAGCCGGATATGCCAAAGCGTGGTATAATTTAGGAGTATTGCTTAAAGACGCAGACAACCCTATGGATCAGGCGAAAGCACTGAGCTATTTTGAAAAAGCAGCCAAAACAGGATATACTAAAGCGTATCATGGTTGGGGAGGAATGGTCATGAAAGGTAAAGGCACCTCACAAAATTATCCTTTGGCATTAAGTATTTTTAAAGAAGGCGCAGACAAAGCAGATCCAAGCGCTACGTACTCTGTAGGATATATGTATTACAAGGGATTAGGATGTACACAAGATTACAGTCTGGCATTGCAGCAATTTGAATTAGGCGCACAAAAAGGAAGCCTCTCTGCTATGTATATGTTAGGTCTATGCTACCGTAATGGTTATGGAGTTGCAATTGATACGGAAAAAGCCAAATACTGGTTAAATAAATCAGCAAAAAAGGGATTGAAAAAATCAGAAATAGAACTGGATACACCTGAGGCAGAAAACGCCCAACCCAAAAAGGTAAAAACGATTTCTCAACCCATTCCGGACGTGATCACCATTACCGAAACAGAAGTGCCGGAAACTTTTCAAAAAATAAAACAAGCTCCGATAACTACAAATATTTCAGGTAATTATACTGGATACTTATTGCGTTATGACTGGAGCGGACAAAATATCATAAGTAAAACTCCACTTCAAATTGACCTGACGCAGGAAGCAACGCAACTCGTTGGCCAATGGAAAGAAGAAGCTGGTGATAGCGTAACTTTTAATGCTCAAATTCAGGAAGATGCAATTGTATTTGAGGATTCGAAAATAGACCGCACAGAACATTTCTACAAAGATACCGTGGCATCTTATCAGTTTAAGGAAGCAAAATTACAACTTTTACAAACAGATGAGTCTTTGTTTATAGTAGGCAATCTGGCGCTTTACAATATAAAAGAGCGAGAATATGAAAGACCGATGTATCTAATTTTAGATAAAAAACAGCAAAAATCAAGCGAAAACGAAGAGCTATTTTCTTCTGTTGTAGTACATCCCAATCCTGTTTTGAGCGATTTCAATCTTAGTTTTGATTTAGCCAGAGATGTGGATGCAACCATGAGTATCTACTACATCACCGGCAGGGAATTGTACCGTGAGCAGTGGAATGGCCTAACGGCTGGTAAACAAACCAAAACGTTAGCCTTAAATGCACCTCCGGGTTACTATATTTTGCGACTGACCTATGGTGCCGAAGTAAAAACGACAATTTTAATCAAAAAATAAGAACGATGAAAAATAAATATTTTATATTAGTCCTTACGTTCTTATGCTTATTAATTGGACAAAGTGGTTACTCGCAGGATTGGGAGGATATGGGCTGGGATGATGCGACAAACGACTTTATAAATGATTATGAAGATCAGGGTGGTACTGTTGATTATTATGATAACTATAATGATTATGCTGATGCAGTAAATAATGATGATGATTATAGTAACGATGTTGATTATGGGAATGATACTATGGATGATAATCATACCGTTTATGATTATCATGCCGACACTAATACTTATGATCCGGCGGGTGATATAATTGCTTCCTGGTCACTAAATGGTATAAATTGGGGTGTTGATGCAGATGGACGCTACTTTATCGATATCAACGGTGACGGCTATTTTAGTACTACAGAGGTAAGAGACTATCCAGGCTTACCTACTCCTGATACTTCCGGTGATAATAATAACAATGATGACGATACGGACATATACGATGGATTGTTAGACACCCATAATTACGACAACGATACTAATCCTTATGAAGATGATCAATATCCACCTGGTGATACAAATAATAATAATGATTCAACTACGCCAGAAACTCCAACAACAGAACCTCCGGTTGAAAGAGTTTGGTATCTGGATAATGATGGGGATGGCTATTTCGCTTCATATGTTTTTGCATTTTACAAACCCTCTGGAAATTATATAGCAAGTGGTCAGGGATGGGATTGTGATGATAACGATCCTTCAAAAAATTTAGGTACTCATTGTGGATGGAAAAAATGGTATCTAGATGCGGATGGTGATGGTTATCATAGTGATGAAACTGAGTCTTTTGATCCTCCCGGCTTGAACGAAGGATGGGTTCTTAAAACAAGAGGAGTAGATTGTGAAGAAAGTGACCCAACCATAACTACTCAATGTTGGCCTATTCCTCCCAGTACTTGCAAAGGATGCGGTACTACTGAGCAACCACTTGACGATGAAGATTCTGTATATTTTGACTCAACAACAGTTGTTACACCCTATAATTTTGAAGCCGGGAAGAACCATATTTTCGATGCAAATGGCAGACCTTTACGATCTGGTGGCCCTGGAGATTTGCTGCAAATAGAAATTGATGGTGTTTTAAGAAGCCCATCAGAATTACGTAGAACAGCTGGTACATTAGCAGCCTTCAATAAAATAGCTACTTTTTATGCGCAATCAAAAGGGTATGTAGGTTTAGTGAAAACCGTAAACACAGTAGGAGACAAACAGGGAAATGATGTTGCTTGGTATGGTAATGGAGTTTTGACTGTAAGAGCTATTGCTTTTACAGAAGGAAAATTTAACAATGTCAATGATTTTAAAAGTACTATAAATCATGAAGTTTTACATTGGAAAGACCCTAAAACTGGTGATCGTAATTACCAATTCAAGGACCATGCTAATATTTACTTATTAGAAGCTTCTGACCCTGATTTCAAAAACAATTCTAACTGGAATAAAACAAATAATGCAAACCAATATATGATTAGAATTATAAATTCTTCAAAAGCTAATGAGGTAGGAATGAATAATTCAGGTGTAATTGCTGCAATTAATAAATACAACAGTGATAATAAGGGAGGCGTACTTATATACGATTACCTATTTTCAGCTGCTGGATTAGATAAATTAACATTTTCAACAAGTATAAACGGAATTAAAGTAACTGATAATCATTATGAATATGAAACCCTTAAAAACAAAACAGATTAAAACTGTAATACTATTCCTGTTTTTTTGTTTGTTATCCTGTAACAATAAACAACGAGAAATTACCAAAATACTTACTAACGATAGTATTCAGTATTGGAATGTATCTGAACCTGATGACAAAAGACCTCTTTATTTTAATTCGTATAGTTTTTCAAAATCGGGCATTTATGAAAGGTATAATATAGATATAAATTATGTTCGAAGTATAATACCTATTGACACTATACCAGACAAATATGGGAATTACAACAAATGGAGTTTTATAAATGACAGTACCATTAATATGGGAGGATTTATAATAGAAATTGTAAATTATTCCCGTGACTCAATTGTTTTAGAGGGTAAGAATAATGATCGTTTTTCTCTATATCGTGTAATAGGTCCTTTTAGGGTTGATCCCAAAAGTATAAAGGAAAGGGATTCACTGATTACCATTTATGCAAAAGCACGAGAGCGGGACAAAGGGGCTATATTTGCAGTTGATACCATAAAATAATTAACCCAAGTTGCGCAAAGTCTGACTTTGCGCAATTTTTTTAATGTAAGTTACAAATTTACAAAAAGTGTTATCCCGACTGAGATGGTGATAGATATCATAGTTATGAAACTGAGTCCGGAAGTTCTCCGTGTACTGGATGGATTCTTGAGACAAAAGGTATAGATTGTGATGATAATGACCCAACAATAACGACTCAATGTTTTCCTAGTACTTGCAAAAATTGTAATCCCGTTATAAATGAAGTAGCGGCTATAGATACTGTTCTACCAGTTAATACGGCTGATTATGGATATATTGATACTAACGGTAATGTACTAATAAAATCACAAGATGGAACTTACAAAAAACCTTCACAATTGAACCCTAATTCTGCTGTAGATAGAAAGGCTCTTAACGAAATTGCAGCTTCATTAGCACGTAGTCTCGATGGAATGAATAAAAATATTGTCATTACCAGCGCGGACGGAGATGAATCAGCGGCTAAAAATCCAGCTTTTACTCGCAAACCACCAGGTACACTTATTGTTTTAAATTCAAAAGGGAGGTTTTAGCAAAAGTTTGGATAATGTCAATAACTTAAAAAGTACTATAAAATATGAAATATTTCATGTGGATGATAACAAAATACCCAATTTTGACAGATTAAGAAGTTTAGCTACTCATGCAGATGTTTATATAAAGGCAGCAAAACATGATTCGTTTAAAAATACAACTGAAAAATTTCAAATAGAAAATGCCGCATCTTTTGCGCTATATTTGATAAATATGGATAAAGATCCTAATTCTGACTATGGACAAAATTTTATTCGTGAAAAAATAAGAGAATACAATAAAAATAGTAGTAGCAAAGTGAAGGTTTTAGAACCTCAGTATAATTTTGCAAAAGGATCATTAAACCTTTATATTCAGTTTGATGGTTCAACATTAGCTAATCCCGTACCCTATAAAAAAATCACTGAGTAAAATGAATAAACTCATTATAATATTGTTAACGATACTTAGTATATCATGCACTAAAAGAGATAAAATTGAATCTGTTTTTATTACAAATAATATTGAATACTGGGAATGTATCGATTATTGTTACAATAGCAGAACCTACTTTCAATTTAAAGATAATGGTACTATTGATGCATATCTTTTATATACTAAAGAAGGCTTCCGTTTGTTTAATAATGATGGCGATTTGATAAATGATCCAGGAACTTGGTCAATAAAAAATGACTCTACATTTATTTGGAATAAAGAAGTCTATAAAATTGAAAAACTTGCAAAAAATGAAATTCTATTATCTTATTATCATTACGAGATAAAAGATAAGAAGTGTTACATAAGATTATCTAAGTTGATCAAAACACCAAAAGGGCCAAAACGTTTAGATGAGTTAAATAAAATTAAGAAGTAATTACAAAAAAGAGGTCATCCTAAAAAGATGACCTCTTTACTTTAGCATCTTATTTCTGTACACAAAAGGGTGGACATATTTAATCTATAAACCAATCAATGAATAAAAATTATAACATTACTTATGACGACGGTTCAGAACCGTTTAAAAATTATGAACCAATAACAGATGAAAAATAAAATTTACCTACTACTCTTATTAATTATAGTAATGAGTTGTGATAAGCAAAATTCTTTAGAAGAAGTTTTAATAACTAGGGCCTAATGAGGCTTGGGTATATTATAGTCCTATATCGGCCGATTTCACTTATTTTAAGTTTGAAAAAGACCACTTTTGTAATAGATATGAAAGAGATACTGAAAATAAATTTTTCAAGTACCGAGGTGCTGCAGATTCTCCTGAAGGTCCAGAAAAATGGGTTGTAACGAACGATAGTATTTTAAAATGGGGAATGTTTGTATATGACATTGCTAGCTATAATGAGAATGTAATTGTATTATACTATCAAGAAGGAAACAGTCATGAAAAAAGAATGGTTTTTCTGGTTAAGGAAAACGAGAATAATCGTAGAAAAAATTCTGGTATTTTTGAACAAAAAAGAATAAATCATCCTGAAAAATATAAAAAATTATTCTGATTATAACTAATGGAAGAGGTTGTCCTTATTAGGACAACCTCTTTATCATGAAGTAGAATCTGTAAAATATGTTTATGGAAAAATTAAATTTCCCTTATTGCTTTTATTGTCTCTTTTGATTTCATGTTCTAAAAAAAGTAAAATAGAGGATATTTCTATAACTCCAAAGGATTATTATTGGCAATATAACAATACTTGTTATGATCTTGGATACGCTGGTATCAATATAAGATTTGAAGAAGATGGGTAGTCTCATCGATATGATTTTAGTGTAAAAGATGGTTATACCCTGAATGAAGGATTTCATGGTAGTGATATTGCAAATGATCCTGAAAAAAGGACTCTACCTTAATATGGAATGGTTTTGAATATAAAATAGACCATATTGATCATAATGTAATTATGTTGTCCTATTTTTACCAAAAGACAAAAGACAAAAAACAACAATGTTCAATAAGATTACTTAAAGTAGTAGGAGAAAAATAAATTTACAAAACCTGGTAGAGTGAAAATTCTAATAGGTTTTATAAGTTATTTTTATGATTGCGCTTGTAATTAATTTCAAAATCTTGAAAAGAAATGATTTGAAATAGTAGTAGAAAGTATTACTTCTTTTTCTTTTCTTCTAATTTCTTTTCAATTATGGCAATAATTTTATCCGTAGTAGCTTCCTTGTCAAAGTATTTTAAAAAAGCTTCATACCCGGGATCCAAATTTTGATAAACTGAACTTGGGTCGCGTAAAATATGATTTTTATCTTCTGTAATTTCTATATCACCAATGCCGGTTAGAACCCAGTTAATATTTAAATTGGGATAAACCTGCATAATTTTTTTTAAGATATTCATCCCCAAGGATCTTGAATTCATTAAAATCGGATGCAAAGAAGTGTATAGTATATCATTTTCTATACAGAACTGCCTGAGGTTAACCTCTTTGTTTTCAATATAGTAACGTAATCTTTCGCCTTCTGTTTGCATTTTTTTTAAATTTTTGTATTAAAAATGATACAATATATTAATAAATGATATATATTTGAAGTAGTTACTTCGTAGTAAATACGTAGTAAAAATACAATAATTATATGATTCAAATAAAACTTATCTATGATTACAGCCAGACAAAGGAATAAAATGAAGAAAGTCTTTAAAAAAGGCTATTCAAAAGATGTTCAAAAGCTTTTAGAAGACAAAGCGATATGGAATAAAAAAGGGCTTCCGTTTAGCAGTTCTTACATCACTCATGTTTTTAATGGCAGAAATACCAATAATAATATTGAAGAAGCAATCATTGAATTGTATCAAAAAAGATTACATGAGGAAACGACAATTACATTGCGGAGAAAAGAAATTTTTAGCCAAAAAGGATAGTAAAAGCTAAATGTAAAATCTAATAGTATGCAGAAACAAATTACTTTATCAACTTAAACATCTGAAAATATTAAATAGCTGCAAACACAATTTTTAGAAAGTAAGTACAAAATCTAAATAAGGATTAATTATCAAAGTTATAAACCAAAAATCATCCAGTAATTATGGCAATAATAAAAAATGAAAGTTTAGGAAATATGGGCTATTTCTCAGATAAAAAAGGCGCATTAACAAATTTTATTTTCGAAATTTTATCTGTGGAATACAGAGATAATTTGTACGGATATTTTCAAATAAAAGTAACAAACGATAATTCAAAATTTATTGTGATCCATAATCTCAGCATTTGTGGCAAATTTTCTGATAATTTTCCGGAGAGGGTATTAGAAGAAGGATCTTATTTATGCCATCCGGATTTAAGCCATGAACTCGTACTTGATATATTTAGTTTTGAATTTGATTTGTATAAAAGTAAATTTAGTAATCACAAAAAAGAAAACCACGAGTTTTAATGATATAGTTTTTGAAAAAGTAATACGTTTAAACTCAAAAAAAAAGTCTGAAACGAATTTTAGTTTCAGACTTTTTTAATTAATTAAAAAGCTATTTTTTACCAGAACTTAATATATAAAGCTGCAATAATCAACAATGTAATTACAATTAAAACCATAGTTTGTGGTCTTACTTTGAACATTTCTGTATCCAATTCGAAAGCTTTAGGATTTACTTTAGGTCCTGCAAAACTGATTGCAATCATCAAAATCATAGTAAATACAAATGATAATCCCATACAGATGTGGAATGGAATTTCATATACTGGGATTCCGTCTACAACTTTTCCATTAGGCCATGCGGTATACAACAAAGTTTCATTTCCGAATAATGCAGGAGCAAACTCGTTGAACAATACAGATAATAAGAAACCTGCAATTACACCTACAATAGCAGCTGTACCAGTTGTTCTTTTCCAGAACATACCAAGGAAGAACATTGCAAATACACCTGGGCTAATGAATCCGGTGTATTTTTGAATGTAAGTGAAACCACCCACACCACCAATTCCAAGAACGTCATTCCATGTAAATAAAACTGCTAGAAGCATCGCTGCAAAAACAGCATATCTTCCGATGTTTACCTGATGTCTGTCGCTTGCACTTTTTTGGATGTATTTTTTATGAACGTCTAATGTATAAATAGTAGAGATACTGTTTACTTTACCCGCCAAAGAAGCTACAATTGCAGCCGTTAAAGCAGCAACAGATAATCCTTTTAAACCTGTTGGCAAGAAGGTTAACATTGCAGAATAGGCTCCGTCTTTTCCACCAACTAATTGTGGCAAATGTCCACTTTCATATAAAACATAAGCAGCAATACCTGGCAACATTACGATTAATGGCATTACTAATTTTAACATACCTGCAAACAAAATTCCTGTACGCGCTGTTTGTAGGTCAGCTCCTAAAGCTCTTTGGGTAATGTACTGGTTACAACCCCAATAGTTCAGGTTGATGATCCAGATACCTGCCAAATAGGACATTAATCCCGGGAAAGTTAAATATTTATCAATTTCTAATTGAGAAGAAGTTGCTGTAGGTCTGTCAATTATCATTTTAAAATGTTCAGGTGCTTTATCCATCAATACGTTAAAACCGGCAATAGCATCCTGACCAAAACCAAAATACTGCCCAACTGTTGTTAAAGCAATATATGAAGTAACCAAACCACCAATAATTAAAACAGCTACCTGAATTACGTCAGTGTAAGCCACAACCTTCATACCCCCTAAAGAGATAATTAATGCAAAAACAGCAAGAGCAACCATGATAGCGTGCAAATACTCTCCTCCAGCCAATCCGTTAATAGCAACGGCTCCTAAATATAAAATAGAAGTAAGGTTTACAAAAACATACAAAAACAACCAGAAAACCGCCATAATCAAAGCAGTAGAGTCGTTGTAACGTGTTTTTAAGAATTGTGGCATCGTGTAAATCTTATTTTTAAGATACACAGGAATAAACCAAACTGCTACGATAATTAAGGCGACTGCAGCAAGCCATTCGTAGGCAGCAACTGCAATTCCAAGGAAAAAGCCCTCACCACTCATTCCGATAAATTGTTCTGCTGAAATGTTTGAAGCAATTAAAGAAGCTCCAATCGCCCACCATGTAAGTGTTCCTTCGGCAAGGAAATACGCCTTAGCATCGTGTTCGTTTTTTTCGCGTTTGCGATAAATCGTATATCCGTAAATGGATACGACGAGAAAATAAATAATAAATACTGCATAATCTGCAACAGCAAGGTTCTGGCTCATTTGTTAGTAATATTTGAAATTAATAAAAGTGATTTTTGATAGTTTTAAAGTTTATTTTTAATGTGAAATGTCAAAAACAGTTGACAATGGTTGCGAAACTAAGTAATTTATTCTTTTAATTCGAAAAAAAATACGATATGTATTTTAATTTTGCTGTATTTTTAGCAAATCGAAAATCAAAAGTAAAGTAAAAATAGTTACGGACAATGTAAATAAATGTGTTTTTTACATTTGTAACAAAAAGATATAATTTCTATATTTTACTAGGCTTTTTATTGTCTTATCTTTTGTTCCCACTTCCAGGCACTGGCAATCGCGTCATCAAGGCTTAATTGTGTTTTCCAGCCTAGGACATTATTTGCTTTATCAGTATTGGCATAAGCTTCTGTCACATCACCCTCTCTTCTGTCTACAATTTTATAAGGTAATTTTTGTCCGCTTGCTTTTTCAAAAGCAGTGATTACTTCCAGAACTGAACTTCCGGTTCCGGTTCCTAAATTGAAAACCTCCAATTTGTCTGTATTTGTTTTGTTTACTAATCGCTGCATGGCAATTACGTGTGCTTTTGCCAGATCGACAACATGAATGTAATCACGAACACAGGTTCCGTCTACAGTTGGATAATCATTTCCATAAACGGATAATTCTTTTCGTAAGCCAACACCTGTCTGTGTAATAAAAGGAACTAAATTTTGTGGAACTCCCAGCGGTAATTCGCCAATTTCGTTTGACGGATGTGCGCCAACCGGATTAAAATAACGCAATAAAATGGCATTCAGATTGCTTATTTTTGTCACATCCGTAATGATTTCTTCTCCAATTTGTTTGGTGTTTCCATAAGGTGACATTGCTGGCTGTATAGAAGTAGATTCTGCAATTGGCATCTTTTCGGCCTGACCGTAAACCGTACAGGACGAACTGAAAATAAAGTTTGCTTCCGTTTTTTGCTGCAACTCCTGAAGTATATAAACCAAAGAATTTATGTTGTTTTCGTAATACAGTAAAGGATTCTGAACGCTTTCTCCCACAGCTTTTGAAGCTGCAAAATGAATCACACCTGAAACATCAGGATATTTTTTAAAGAAATCCTGAACTGCAGTTTTATCTCTTAAGTCGATTTGTTCAAAAATCGGTTTTGTGCCTGTAATCCTTTCGATGCCATCTAAAACTTCAATCGAAGAATTAGAGAGGTTATCAATTACGATTACTTCGAAATTTTCGTTTTGTAATTCTACAACGGTGTGTGAGCCAATAAAACCTAACCCACCAGTAACGACTATTTTCATCTTATTTGTTTTTATAATGTATATCAGATTGTTCCCTTAAAATGGCGGCACTTTTTTCCGGAGTAATATCACGTTGTGATTCGCCTAACATTTCATACCCTACCATGAATTTTTTTACAGTAGCCGAACGTAACAATGGCGGGTAAAAATGCATGTGAAATTGCCATTCTTCATGTGGCTGCCCGTCTGTTGGAGCCTGATGGATTCCTGAAGAATAGGGAAATGAGGTATTAAAAAGATTATCGTATTTTGTAGTCAGCTGTTTCAAGATAACGGCATACGATGTAACTTCTTCTGCTGTAAAATCGGTAATTTTGGTAACATGCCTTTTGCTGATAATCATGGTTTCGTAAGGCCAGATTGCCCAAAACGGAACTAATGCTGCAAAATGCTCGTTTTCTATTACAATCCGGTCTTCCTTCAATAATTCAGCTTTAAGATAATCTTGCAAAAGATTACGGTTGTTTTTATTGAAATAGGCTTTCAGGTTATTTTGTGTTTTCTCCACCTGTGTTGGCAATGAAGACTGCGCCCAAATTTGTCCGTGCGGATGCGGATTGCTACACCCCATAACACTTCCTTTATTTTCAAAAATCTGAACGTGGTTGATATAGTCGATATTGCCTAAATCAGTATATTCTTTTTGCCAGGTGCGGATAATATTTTCGATACCGTCAATTTCCATTTCTGGTAAAGTAAGATCGTGTCTAGGCGAAAAGCAAACGACTCTCGAAATTCCTCTTTCAGGCTGTGCCTTAAAAAAAGTTTGTTTGATGTCATCTTCGTACATGATTTCGTCCTGTTTCATCGCGGCAAAATCATTTTCAAAAACAAACGTGCCTTCATAATTCGGATTTTTCACACCATTGGCGCGAACATTTCCCGGACATAAATAACAGGTTGGATCGTATTGAGGTAATTTTTCAGTCGAAATAATTTCGTTTTGACCTTGCCACGGTCTTTTTGCACGATGAGGTGAAACTAAAACCCATTCATTTAGTAATGGATTGTAACGTCTGTGCGGATCTTCGTTAATATCAAAATTTCTCATTCTTAATTTGTAGTGGTATAAAGTGATGTTCCGTTTGAGACCTTCACATCATAAATTTTTAAATCAATTCCAAATGTATCAAAATAAAGACTAGTAAACGCTTCTTTTACCCTGTTTTCATGACCTTTCCTGATTAAAGTTATGGCACAGCCTCCAAAACCGCCTCCCATTAATCGGGAACCAATTACGGCTTCATCTTTTTTAGCCTCTTCCACAATAAAATCTAATTCGGCACAGCTAACTTCATAATCTTTAGATAATCCGGCATGGGTGTCAAAAAGCAATTGTCCTAAAAGTTCAATATTTCCGTTATCCAAAGCTTCACAAGCCTGTGTAACGCGAAGAATTTCTTTTACGACAAAATGCACTCTTTTAAAAACAATTTCATTCATTTTATCTTTAAGACTCAAAACCTGTTCTTCGGTACAATCCCTGAACGTTTTGATTTCAGGAAAATTATTTTTGATGATCGAAAGTCCTTCCTCACACTCTAATCTTCTGTTGTTATATTCAGATGTAAAAAGCGAGTGTTTTACATTACTGTCAAATAAAACCAATGAATAATCCTTGAAATCAGCATTGTGATATTCGAATTCCAAAGTGTTGCAATCTAATTTTATTACTTTATTTTCAAGTCCGTGAACGCTTGAAAACTGATCCATAATACCACAATTAATACCAACCCAATGTTCTGCCTTTTGTCCTAATAAAGCAATATCCTGTTTTTCAATTTTTAAATCGAAAAGCTCTTTAATTCCGAAAATCATTCCACATTCTAAAGCTGCAGATGATGATAATCCTGAACCAACCGGAATATTGCTGCTAAAAACACAATTGAAACCTTCGAAAGAAAAACCATTATCCAGCAATTGTTTGATAACACCCAAAATATAATTTGTCCAGACAACCTCGCTTAATTGAATTGTTTGCGTCAGGTCGACTTCAAATTCTTCATTAAGATCAATAGCGATAATTTTGGATGTTTTGGAATTGCTTTTCTTAAAAGCAAAACAAATAATTTTGTCAATAGCGGCAGGTAAAACATAACCGTCATTATAATCGATATGTTCGCCGATAATATTAATCCTTCCAGGGGAAAGTACGATTTTTTGAGGGACTGTTCCGAATGATTTCTCAAAAAAAGCAGTGGTATTTTGTATTAAAATCTCGTTCATTATTTTTAATTTTCTGTATTGTTTTTTTAATTTATATTTTCAAATTTATAAATGGTAGTCTGCTGGTATTCGTCCCCCTTTTTCAAAACAGAACTAGGAAAATGATCATGATTTGGTGCATCAGGGAAATTTTGGGTTTCAAAACAAATTCCGCTGATTGGAGTGTAATTTACGTTTTCTTTTCCTTTCAAAACATCAAAGCAATTTCCGCCCACATAAATATGAACGCTGGGCTGATCCGTATAAACACTCATCTTTAAATTATTTTTCGGACTCAATAAGTGGGCAGCAATCGCGACATCTGTATTAATGACAAACGAATTGTCAATAGAAGCCGGACAGTTTTTTGCAGTTCTGAAATCGAAATCATGACCGTCAAGCACAGTGAATTTTCCGGTTGGAATACTCTCATTGTTTGTTTCCAGCATTTTATCCGCGTCAATAAATATTTCCTGATCGAGTACATCTGCATCATGACCATTAAGGTTGAAATAACTATGATGGGTAAGATTTATAACGGTATCTTCTGTAGTTGTGGCTTTATATTCGAGTTTTAATTCGTTTTCTTCCGTTAAGGTATAGGTTAAGAAAACATGTAGTTGTCCCGGATAATTTTCGTCTAAATTTTCGCTGATGAGATGAAAAGTTACCAATTGACCGTTTAAATCCGTAACATCCCATATTTTTTGTCCAAAACCGATTTTTCCACCATGTAAAGCGTTTCCGTTATTGTTTTCGACCAGTTCAAATGTTTTATCATTTAAGGTAAAACGTCCTTTGTTGATACGTCCTGCATAACGTCCTACAGTTGTGCCAAAATAAGGCGCATTAGGCAGATTATAAGATGCGATATAAGCATCTGGATTGTCAAAACCCAAAACAACATCTGTCATTTTTCCATCTAAAGCAGGAATTTGTATTGAAGTTACGGTGGCGCCATAGTTCGTAAGCTGTACTTTCATTCCGTTTTTATTGGTCAGTTCAAAGCAATAAATTTCTTCATTATCAGGAGCTAAACCAAACAATTTGCAATTAGAGTACTCTTGTAAATGCGATATATGTTTTAATTTCATATTATTTTTATCAAAAGTGAAAATTCAAAATTATATTTATTTTAGGTTGTTGTATACCAGTACCTACCAGTTTTTGTATATTGCAAAAAAAATCTTTTTTATGAGCATCATTTCTATTCAAAATAATCTTGGTCTGCCAAAATATAAGCAGATAATTCTTTCAGTTGAAAAAGCAATTGATGAAGAGAAGCTGAAAAAAGGTGAGAGGCTTCCTTCTGTAAACAAGGTCTGTCTGGCTTTCTCCTTATCACGTGATACCGTGCTGCAGGCATATGATGAGCTTAAAAAACGAGGGATAATTTATGCAATTCCTGGCAAAGGCTATTATCTTAAAAGTGTTGAAACCAGTATCAAACAGAAGATTTTTTTGCTTTTTGATGAACTTAATATTTTTAAAGAAGACATTTATAATTCATTTTTAAAAAATATTGGTAAAAATGTTCAGGTAGACATTTTTTTTCATCATTTTAATGTTCCGGTTTTTAAAAAACTAATCAATGACAGTAATGGAAATTATACCAAATATATTATCATGCCAACCAACTTAATCGGTATAGTTGATTCTATAAAAACCCTACCAGTAAATGAAGTAATTATTTTAGATCAGACAAATTCGGACTTGAAATCCTATCCTGCCATTTATCAAAATCATCAAAAGGATATTTTTGAAGGACTTTACAAAGGAAGATTAAGGCTAAGTAAATACAATAAATTGATCTTAATTTTTCCCGGATTCAGAGAGCCGTTAGGAATGAAAACCGGATTCGAAAATTTTTGCACCGAACATCATTTTGATTACGAAATTATTAGTCAATTTACCGATCATGAAATCGCAATAGGAGATTTATATGTTATTCCAAATGATCGTGATCTGGTTGGCGTAATTGAAGAAGCCAGAAATCACAACCTGAAATTAGGAACTGATTTTGGTATTATTTCCTATAATGAAACCCCTCTGAAAAAAGTAGTTGCGCACGGAATTACTACTATTTCAACCCATTTTGAAGCTATGGGAAAAATTCTGGCAGAGATGGTTCTTAAAGGAAAAAAGGAACAAATAGAAAACAAGTGTTCTTTAATTATGAGAAATTCACTTTAGGATTTGATGGACTGTTCGAATTTTTTTTAAATTAAATAACGGGTTTAACTACAATCAGAAGCAATCAATATTTTGTTTTTTACAATGTTTATTTTAGTTTTGGAAAAAAAAAAATGAAAGTATTTGATGTTGCCATCATTGGAAGTGGTCCAGCCGGAGCTTCTGCAGCTTTTGAATTATCGAAAAACGGAATTACAACTGTCATAATTGAAAAAGAAACGCTGCCCAGATACAAAACTTGCGGTGGTGGTTTAGTTCATAGAGGTAGAAAAAACATTCCTTTTGATATTTCATCTGTTGTTGAAAAAGAATTTCATGAAGTAGATACTTATTTTTCAAACACAAACATCAAACTTACAACAAAAAGAGACAAACCCATAATTAGCATGATTATGCGGGATGCTTTCGATAATCTGATTGTAGAAAAAGCAAAAAAAAATGGTGTTACTCTTTTACAAAACCATAAAGTTACAGATATTACTTTTGGAGAGATCCAAACACTTCATACTTCCGATGGAGATATACAGGCAAAATTTATTATTGCCGCAGATGGTGCATTAAGCCCGATAGCTAAAATGGCTGGATGGAAAGAAACCCGAACTGTCATTCCTGCTTTAGAATATGAGATAGAAGTTCCTTTGGCCGATTTTGCAAGATTATCAAAAAACGTCCGTTTCGATATAGATGCCATTCCGTATGGTTATGCCTGGTGTTTTCCTAAAAAAAATCATTTATCTGTTGGTGTGTGTGTTTTAATTAAAACAAAACAAAAGATTGATTTGAAAAAACATTATGCGGAATATTTAAAAGTTTTAGGAATTACAGAAATTACAAGCGAAGACGCTCATGGATTTATGATTCCTGTTTCTCCAAGAACGGATACTTTTTTTCAAAAAAATGTTTTTTTAATTGGTGACTCAGCAGGATTTGCCGATCCTGTTCTTGCAGAGGGTATTTCAAATGCCATATTAAGCGGGGTTTTAGCTGCACAATCCATTATCGAAGGTAAACTTGATCCGGTAAGGTCTTCAGAATTGTATCACGAAAAATTAGAAAACAGCATTTTAACAGAAATAAAATCGGGTGTGATTTTGTCGAAAATTTTCTATACAAAAAGAATATTACGCAATTTTATTGCCAAAAAATATGGTCCTTTTTTATCAAATGCGATGACAGATATTTTTATGGGAGTCAGAACCTATCCTAAAGATTATAAAGCGGCGATCCGAAAAAAAATTAAAGAGATTATTTTTAATTAAACAATAATTCTACCATTCCGTTTTCAGAACTTATTCAGGATTGTATATTTCAATTAACAAATTTAGATAACTTTAAAACCGAAGTTATCAAATCAGAATAAAGATCTTAAAAACATTAGACATTTCTATATGTTTATGTCCAACACGTTCTATTAAAGCAGATCGTCTGATTTAATCATTTGCTTATTCTGTTGGATAAATTATATTTTATTTCATATCTCATTATAAAATAATTAAAAAATTGGCTAAAAAAATAAACAAAATATTTTTTGCTTTTATGAAATTATTTTACATACATTTGTAAATGTAAATTTTACACTTATTTTTTAATTTGTTTTTGCCGATTGTTTTTAGAATTCTTTCTGTTTAAACTAGTATTTGTAAATTGAAAAAACTCTAACTAAAAACCACAAAAATCATTACCCAAAAAAGCTTTAGAAAATGAACAACAAAATAGACCAATTAGCAGCAGATAACATACGTGCTTTGTCGATCTCAATGGTAGAAAAAGCCAATTCAGGCCACCCAGGAGGTCCGATGGGAGGAGCTGATTTTATGCATGTTTTATATAGCGAATTTTTAAAATACGACCCAACAGATATGCACTGGATTTTCAGGGATCGTTTTTTTATGGATGCTGGACATCTTTCGGCTTTGATGTATGCACAGTATTATTTGCTTGGTAATTATGAAAAATCAGATTTAGAGAATTTCAGGCAATGGGGTTCTGCTACGCCGGGACATCCCGAAATTGATGTAAAAAGAGGTGTCGAAAATACCTCCGGACCTTTGGGTCAGGGTCATGCAATGGGAGTTGGAGCAGCTATTGCAGCGAAGTTTCTATCAGCACGATTTGATAATCTGTTCAGCCATAAAATTTATAGTTATATTACAGATGGCGGCGTACAGGAAGAAATTTCACAAGGGGCTGGGCGTATCGCAGGACATTTAGGACTGAATAACTTTATTATGTTTTATGATTCTAATGATGTGCAGCTTTCATCGATGACTGATGAGGTTACCAATGAAAATACTGCAATGAAATATGAATCCTGGGGATGGAAAGTGATGACGATAGATGGAAATAACCATGATCAAATTCGTAAAGCGCTTACTGATGCCAATAACGAAACAGAAAGACCAACCCTGATTATTGGCAGAACCATAATGGGCAAAGGCTCTGTAACTGCTGATGGAACCAAGTATGAAGGAAAATGCGAACTGCACGGTAAACCCATTGGCGCTACCAAAGCCGATTTTAATAAGACACTGCAAAATTTAGGTGCCAACACACAAGATTCATTCGCTGTATATAAAGAAGTTGCAGCACAGTATACTGCGATTATTGATAAAAAAAGAAAAGAATCTGCAGACAGGAGATCAAAAATTGCGGACTGGGAAAAACAAAATCCTGCCCTGGCACAAAAAATCCAACAGTTTTTCTCTGGAGATTTACCTGACTTAGATTTTAGCAGTATTGTTCAAAAACCAAATGCAGCCACACGTGATGCATCGGCGGCTGTTTTAGGATATTTAGCAGAAAATGTAGAAAACATGATCGTATCTTCTGCCGATTTATCAAATAGTGATAAAACAGACGGTTTTTTAAAAAAATCATCCGTTTTAAAAAAGAATAATTTCAGTGGAGCATTCCTGCAGGCTGGAGTGGCTGAATTGACAATGGCGGCAATCGCTAACGGAATCGCACTACACGGAGGCGTAATTCCTGTTGTAGCAACATTTTTCGTATTCTCAGATTATATGAAACCAGCCATTCGTCTGGCAGCGATTCAGGAACTTCCGGTAAAGTATGTCTGGACGCATGATTCTTTCCGCGTAGGCGAAGACGGACCAACGCATCAGCCTATTGAACAGGAAGCACAGATCAGGTTGTTGGAAAAAATCAAAAACCATTCGGGAGACCAAAGTTTATTAGCATTACGTCCGGCAGATGCAATCGAAACTTCTGTTGCCTGGCAGATGGCACTGGAGAATAAGAAAACTCCAACGGGACTGATTCTTTCCAGACAGGATATTAAAGACATCCCAACTCTTGGAACTTCAAGATTTGAAGAAGCAGGCAAAGCCAAAAAAGGAGGATACCTGGTTAAAGAAATTCAAAATCCAGATATTACCCTAATCGCCAACGGATCTGAAGTGGCAACATTAATCGATGCAGCTGCTGAACTTGAAAAAACAATAAATATCAAAATAAATGTAGCCTCGATAATCTCAGAAGGACTCTTCAGATCACAGTCAAAAGAATATCAAGAAAGTGTAATTCCAACAAACGGACTGGTTTTTGGACTTACGGCAGGGCTTCCTGTGAATCTGGAAAGTCTGGTTGGAAACAACGGTAAAGTTTTCGGATTGGATCATTTTGGATATTCAGCTCCGGCATCAGTTCTGGATGAAAAATTTGGTTTTACGAGTAAAAATGCAGCAGAACAAATCAGTCATTATTTAAAAGAGAACAATTTTTAATTCATTAAAATAAAAAAGAGAAATGAAATTTTTTATAGATACAGCAAACTTAAAAGATATTAAAGAAGCCAATGATTTAGGGGTTTTAGATGGTGTTACTACAAATCCGTCATTAATGGCAAAGGAAGGAATTTCTGGAGCCCAAAATATTCTGGATCACTATATAAAAATTTGTGAATTGGTTGAGGGTGATGTAAGTGCAGAAGTTATTTCAACAGATTTTGAAGGAATGATTGCCGAAGGTGAAAAACTGGCTGCCCTGCATCCGCAAATTGTGGTAAAAATACCAATGATAAAAGATGGTGTAAAAGCCATTAAATATTTTTCAAATAAGGGAATCAGAACCAATTGTACTTTGGTATTTTCATCCGGACAGGCCTTATTGGCAGCAAAAGCAGGTGCAACTTATGTGTCACCTTTCATTGGTCGATTAGATGATATTTCAACAGATGGGATGAATTTGATTGAAGAAATCAGGTTAATTTATGATAATTATGGTTTTGAAACTCAAATATTGGCGGCTTCCGTTCGAAATGTAATGCATGTTATCAATTGTGCAAAAACAGGATCAGATGTTATTACAGGACCTTTGAGTGCGATCGAAGGATTATTGAAACATCCATTAACAGATATTGGTTTAGCTGCTTTTTTGGCAGATTATCAAAAAGGAAATAGCTAAATTTTAAATAAGAGAATAATTAGTTTCGTTTTAATAGTAGTTTTATTGAAGTAAAAACCCTGAAATTTTGTGGATTTCAGGGTTTTGCTTTAGAAGATGATATATAAATCGATTTAATCTTTTAACAAAAATTTTATAAATTCAGTACAAAATCGTGTAGTAATTTTTCTTGGTATTTTTCTTTGTTGAATGTATATAGGTACGATCCCTTTCTGGAAGACTGCATGTCTTTTTCGTCCAGTTTATTTAAAATTTCCAAAGAATTAATTTTACTGATAAAGTTACGTTTGTCTAATTCCTTACTTAAAATAGCCTCATATAATTCTAATAATTGACGCATGGTGAATTTTTCAGGTAATAATTCAAAGCCAATTGGTTTTATAGAAGTTCTGTAACGTAATCTTCTAATAGCGTGCTGCACCATTTCGTTGTGGTCAAAAATAAGATTTGGCGCATCAGCTATGCTAAACCATTCTGCATGATAATTTTTAATCAATTCTTCATTATGATTTTCAATATTGATTAGGGCATAATAAGAAACAGAAATAGTTCTGTCTACAGGATCACGATCTATTTCACTATAGGCATGCAACTGTTCCATATAGATATCGTGTAGCCCTGTATAGGTATTTAAAATTCGAATGGCAGCATCGTCTAGTACTTCGTCACGTTTTAAAAATCCTCCAATTAAAGACCATTTTCCTTTTTCAGGTTCGAAGTCCCTTTTGATCAAAAGTATTTTTAGCCCCTGATGGTCGAATCCAAAAATGATGCAATCTACAGCTAATAAAACCTTATCTGCAGAGCTATAACTGTTTAGCATATTTTATATTTTATTGGTAAATATATAAACTTCCTAATAGGTTTCATAATTTTATTAATGTTGATTTTACACTTAATAATAGTGTTATAGATTTCGTGTAATCAATAATTTTACTTCGGCTTACAAGATGCAAAAGTACAACTAAATCTTTTTACGCTAAAAAGGGATTGTTTTATTACGTATAAAAAATATATTTTAAATAAATATTAACTTAACAAAGTAGGTTTTTTACTTCAAAAGTGTGAATTATTGAATTTTAGCAGGTCAAAAATTGATTATCGATAACTTTTTTTTAACAACTGTTTTTTTGCTTAAAAAGTAGGTTTTTAGTGGAAAGTGTAGATTTATAACAAATATAATCATTAAAACATCCTTTTTTTGAAAAAAAATCCAAATTTTAAATGTTGATTTAACACTTAAATTACGATATGTATTTTTTTTATTCACTTTTTTTATGATATTAATTTGTTTTTGGTTGTTTTTTTTGTTTAAATTTACAAATGTAAAATTAACACTTATAATTAACACTAACTAACTTAAAAAAACCAGTATGATAACAAACCAAAAATTATTTTTTTACTGCAATTTTCTATTGCCAAAAAAACAATGGCTATTCGCAGTATGTATGCTAGTATTTTCTATTAATCTTATGTCAGCTCAGGGCAAAGAGATTAGCGGAATTGTTACTTCGGCACAGGACAAACTACCTTTGCCTGGAGTGAACATTATGATAAAAGGAACCAAAACAGTAACCACAACCGGGTTTGATGGACAGTATTCCATTAAAGCATTACCAAGTGATGTATTGGTTTTTTCGTTTATAGGATTTCAAAATAAGGAAATCAGTGTTGGAAGCCAATCACAAATAAATGCAGAATTGGGAGAAGACACTAATAAATTAAATGAAGTAGTAGTAATTGGATACGGAACACAAAAGAAATCGGATTTAACAGGATCTGTAAGTGTCGTAAATGTGGATGATGCTAAAAAAACAATTTCTTATGATGTGGCAAAGATGCTTCAGGGTCAGGCAGCAGGAGTTACTGTTCAGTCATCAGGAGAACCAGGAGGATTTGTAAATATTAAAATTAGAGGAATATCATCTTTTAAAAATAATAACCCTTTATTTATTATTGATGGAATTCTTGTTGATGATCCTTATGATTTTGCCCCTGGAGATATTGAATCCATGCAGATATTAAAAGATGCTTCTGCAGCTGCAATTTATGGAGTTCGTGGTGCTAATGGTGTTGTAATTATAACAACAAAAAAAGGAAAAGCGGGCGGTAAATTAAACATTGGTTTTAAAACACTGTTTGGTGTGCAAAACGTTGCTAAAAAATGGTCGTTAACCAATAGAGAACAATACCAGCAAATTACGAGTGCTGCAGAGAAAAACTTAGGTATAACTGTTGCTCCAGGAAATGATCCAGCGAGTCCAGCTTATATCACTAATGTTGATACTGACTGGCAAGATGTTGCTTTTAAAACGGGTACAATTCAAAATACTGCTCTGAATGTTAACGGTGGTACAGAAGGCATGGGTTATAGTATGAACGTAGACTATTTTAAAAACAAAGGGTATATAGAAACGCCACAGGATTATGAGCGAATTTCAACAGATTTGAATTTAAATGGTAAAAAAGGAATATTTAGTTACGGGACAAAAGTTGCATATACTCAAGCAAATAAGGCTTCCTTTAACGAATATATTGCGGGACAATCTCCGATTAGCGATTTGTTAGGAGCAATACCTACTATGCCTGTTTACGACAGTAACAGATTAGGAGGATATGGTGGAACAGATAATGCAATACAAAGAGCGATATCTATGAATGTTATAGGCTTTAATAATTTAATAGACAATACGACTAAAAGAAATCATATTCTTGGAAATCTTTGGTTTCAGCTTGAATTGTTTAAAGGGTTGAAATATAAACTTGCCGGAAGTTTTGACAGAGTAGATGTTCAAAACAGAAGATATCAGCCTCAAAGTGATTTAGGATGGTATTATGTGACTGAAGCATTGGAAGCTTCATTGGATGTCTCTAATTCAAATTTAACAAAAACAATTTTAGACAATCTTCTTACTTATGATATTACTTTAGGAAATCATAAAATAGATGCCTTGTTAGGATATGTTCAACAAAAAACTGATTTTTATAATCATTGGTCAAGAGGTGTTGGTTACCCAACCGGAACAATAGCTGAAATACAATATGCTACGGCAACAAATGGTATTTCTGCTGGAGAATATTATAGTAAAGAAAGGGCAAAGTCTTATATTGGGAGGTTAAATTACAGCTATAATGATTTATATTTTATCACTGGAAATTTCAGACAGGATAAATCTTCAAAATTTGCACCGGAAAATAATACAGGTAATTTTTATGGTATTTCCGGAGCATGGAAATTGAGCAATGAAAAATTCCTGCATCTGCCAACGTGGTTTAACACGATTAAATTAAGAGGAGGTTATGGAGAATTAGGTAACAATACCATTGGTCTATATGCCTATGCATCGACTCTTAATAGTTTTTCGGCTTACAATTTTAATGGTAAATTGGCAAATGGTACAACTTCAGTAAGAACAACAGATCCTGACATTAGTTGGGAAACAACAGCTACAACAAACGTGGCGGTAGACCTGGCGTTCTTTGATAATAAATTACAATTTACAGGAGAATATTACATTAAAAAATCAACGGATTTACTAATTAATTTCCCTATTCCTTATTCAACAGGCTCTATTTCGTATGCAGATAATGGATTTGCAAACCCAGACATTGAAACAAACGCAGCCTCAATAGAAAACAGAGGATTAGAGTTGACTGCATCATACAGAAACAATGACCGTGCATTTAAATATGGTGTTTCAGGTAATATAAGTTTCTTAAAAAACAAAGTCTTAGGTTTAGGTAAAACTAATTTACCTATTTATGGAGCAGCTTCAAAAACAGAAGTAGGTCGCTCTGTGGGTGAAATTTATGGTTATGAAACTGCAGGTATCTTTCAAACTGCTGGAGAAATTGCAACATCTGCAACACAGACCAATGCAGGTATTGGAGATATAAAATTCAAAGACCAGCTAACGGTAGATACTGATGGTGACGGTAAATTTGATGCAGCTGACGGTATAATTAATGATAAAGACAGAGTTTATCAGGGTGTAACTATTCCTAAATATAATTTTGGGTTCAATTTTGATGCACAGTACAAAAACTGGGATACATCATTCATGTTTCAGGGTGCCGGCGGAAATAAAGTATTCAACGGAATGTATCGCAATTTGATGGCTGGAGATTATGGAAATCATCATACAGATGAATTAAATTACTGGACACCTACCCATACAAATACCAATGTTCCTAGACCAATTATTGGAGACCCTAATGGAAACAGAAGGGATTCTAACCGATTTATAGAAAAAGGGGATTATATGAGATTGCAAAATTTTGAGATTGGATATTCAGTACCACTTGCGAATAGTAAAGTTATACAAAAGATTAGACTATATGCGAACGGGCAAAACTTGTTTACTATAACGGATTATAGAGGTTATGATCCTGATTTTAATAGTAATGATGGTTTATTGTCAAGAGGTTATGATGGTGGATCTTTTCCTAATCCAAGAACAATTTCTTTAGGGGTTCAGGCTAATTTTTAAAAACAGAATTTAACATATACACATATGAAAAATAAAAATATAAAATATTTAATTTTATTTCTTTCTATAGCTTTTGCAACTGTAAGTTGTGTAAAGGATGAAGATTTAGAACAAGTTAATCCTAATGAAATTTCATCAGAGTCATTTTGGAAAACGGATGAAGATGCTTTGAAAGGTTTAAATGCTGCATATAGTAGTTTGATTAACGAAGGTACATACATGAGAAGTTCTCCAATTTTGTTGGATTTAAAAGGAGATGATATGCGTAGCAACAGTCCTTGGGGATCTATGAAAAATGTAGGTTATTTTAATTCGAATGTTTCAGATCCTGCAATTTATGGATGGGCGTTTAGAGAATATTATCAGGGAATTAATCGTGCTAATCAGGTTTTATTAAGGGTGCCAGATATTAATTTTACTGATGAAGCACTTAAAAACAGAATTTTAGGGCAGGCCTATTTTTTAAGAGGATTGTATCTTTTCCATCTTGTTAACATGTTTAAAAATGTGCCAATTCCTTTAGACTTGTCAGTATATCATCCGCAAAAAACTCAGGCAGAAGGCTGGGAGCAGGTTATTGCTGATTTTAAAGCAGCAGCAGAATTATTGCCGCCAACTTATGCAGGGATCTCAGGTATAGACACAACTGTAGAAGCAGGAAGTGGATTAGGACGTGCTACTAAGGGTGCAGCATTAGGCTATTTAGGAAAAGCATATTTATTTACAAAAGACTTTCCAAATGCGAGAGATACATTTAAAAAAGTCATTGATTTAGGAATTTATTCATTGGTGGCAAACTATAAGGATAATTTTACAGATACAAATGAAAACAACTCAGAATCACTTTTTGAAGTTCAAATGAGTAGAGAAGTAGGTGGTGTTGGTTTAAGTTGGGGAGGTATTCCTGTTGCAGATTGGGGAAAAACTTCTGCCAGAGCTATTACTTATGGCCCCAGAGCATTTGGTTTTACTGATGCACAGCCAACATTTACATTATTAAATGAATTTCAAGAGGAAAAAACCAAAACTGGTGATCTTGATCCACGTTTAGATGCTACTATTTTTTATAGAAAACCAGGAGGAGCAACACCTATCTATCAAACTACATTTGAAGTGCAATATGCAAGCTCTCCGGCAGATTTAAATGACATTTATTGTAGAAAGTATGAAAATGGAGACGGTGCATTTGCAAACGAAATGGATTGGCGTTCAGGAATCAATGAGCGTTTACTACGTTATGCGGATATCCTTTTAATGTATGCAGAATGCTTAAACGAAACAGGAGACACTCCGGGTGCTTATACTTATATTCAAATGGTAAGAGATAGAGTTAATCTGCCAAATTTAGCAACAACAAAGCCAAACATGTCACAAACACAAATGAAAGAACAAATTGGTCATGAAAGATTTTTAGAATTTGCTCTTGAAGGACACCGTTTTGATGATATTCGCCGTTGGGGATGGCTAGAGGATGAGGCTAAATTAACATGGTTGAAATCAAGAGATGCTGAGTTTAATTCATATGCTATAGGAAGAGAATATTTCCCAATCCCTCAATTAGAGATTGACACAAACGAGTTTCCAATAACTCAGAATGAAAGCTATTAATATTTCTTGAATTAGTTAGATAGCATAATATCATATGGCTGCTTAAAATTGCTATGTGATATTATGTTTTTTAAAAAGCATAGAATACAAGAGAAGTAGAATTTAATAGTAACTAAAAATTTAAAACAATGAAGACATTTTCAAGTTTGGTTTTATTAGCAGTATTATTGGTAAGTTGTCAAAATGATGACCTTGTCCCTTCAACTGAGGAAGCAGTCGCTGTGTCTCAGGATTCTCAAATTAAAAATTTAACTGCCAAAACGGTAGCCGGAAATGTACCTTCACATGATCCCAGCACAATCGTAAAAAGCGGTGTTAACTATTATGTTTTTACTACCGGCGATAATATTCCAATGACTTACAGCAGAGATTTAGTAAATTGGACATGGGGAACATCTGTATTTACGGCTACTCCAAGCTGGATAAAAGGATATGTGTCGGGGTTTGGCAAAAATTTCTGGGCTCCGGATGTAGCTTGGTTCAATAACAGATGGAATATGTATTACTCCTGCTCTACTTTTGGATCTGCCACTTCGGTAATTGGATTAGTAACAGCTCCATCAATTTCTCAAAGTGCAGGAACGACCTGGACAGACAGAGGAGTGGTGGTTTCTTCTAATTCTGCTTCGGATGTAAATGCAATTGACGCTTCTATTTTAGTAGACGGAAGTAACGTTTATATGGCCTATGGTTCCTGGCATGCCGGAATTGGAGTAGTACAGATTAATCCTTCAACAGGAAAACCAACCGGAACAAGAACAGTTGTAGCTGGTGGAAACAGCGCTTCATGGGAAGCTCCTTGTTTGGTTAAGGAGGGCAATTACTATTATATGTTCGTTAACCGTGGCAGTTGCTGTAATGGAATAAACAGTACCTATTATATTGTAGTAGGTCGTTCTACAAGTCCGTTTGGACCTTTTACGGATAAAAATGGAGTATCACTAAGAAATGGCGGCGGAACTACGGTTCTTGCCTCTCAGGGGAATTATATCGGGCCTGGTCATTTATCCAGAATTACCGGAACCCAAAAAGGAGCTGTCCACTATTATAACAAAGCTGACAACGGAAATCCAAAAATGGAAATTGTTTATTTTACATGGTCAGGAGGCTGGCCAACACTTACATACTAAAATTAATATAAAGAGGAAAGTTTATTAATTTTCCTCTTTATAACTTATCTATATCATGAATGAGCATTGACCGAAGATTGGTAATTAACTGATAATGACGATATGCGAATTAGATATGACCGATAAAAATCAATAAAATCACTACTTATGAAAAAAACCTTTTTAATTCTATTTGTTTTTACATTTTGTAATCAAATTACTTTCGCACAAAAAGAAACGACTGTTATCACATTAAAAAATGATGACAAAGCTCCAAACATCAACAAAAACATCTACGGCCATTTTGCTGAACATTTAGGACGCTGTATTTATGGAGGTTTTTTTGTAGGTGATACTTCAAAAATACCAAATACTAAAGGAGTACGAAATGATATCATTGCAGCTTTAAAAGAATTAAAAATACCAAATTTAAGATGGCCGGGTGGTTGTTTTGCCGATACGTACCACTGGAAAGACGGAATTGGGCCGCAGGAACAAAGACCAACTATTGTAAACAAATGGTGGGGTGGTGTAACCGAAGATAATAGTTTTGGGACACATGATTTCCTGAATATGTGTGAACTTTTGGGGACAGAACCGTACTTGTCTGGAAATGTAGGAAGTGGCACCGTTCAGGAATTAGCAGACTGGGTTCAGTATACCAACTTTAGCGGTAAAAGCCCGATGAGTGATTTGCGTAAAAAGAATGGCAGAACAGAGCCATGGAAAGTTAAATTCTGGGGAATAGGAAATGAAGCATGGGGTTGTGGAGGAAATATGACGGCCGAATATTATGCCGGAGAATACCGCAAATTTGCCACTTTCATGTCGGATTGGGAAAACACTGGAGGTATTACCCGTATTGCATCAGGATCAAACAGTGCAGATTATAACTGGACAGAAGTTTTAATGAAAAACATTCCACTTAATATGTTAGGCGGAGTTGGTGTTCATCATTATGCTGTAATTAATTGGAATAAAAAAGGTGATGGAGTTGATTTTAGCGAAGAGCAATATTTCAAAACAATGCAATCTGCTTTAAAAATGGAAGAGCTTGTTACGAAACATTCGGCCATAATGGACAAATACGATCCTGAGAAAAAAGTAGCTATGATGGTTGACGAATGGGGTGGTTGGTATGAAGTAGAAAAAGGAACGAACCCAGGATTTTTGTATCAGCAAAATACAATGAGAGATGCTGTTCTGGCAGGATCAACACTTAATATTTTTAACAATCACGCAGATAGGGTTCAAATGGCAAATTTGGCACAGTGTGTTAATGTTTTACAAGCTGTAATTCTTACTGATAAAGCTAAAATGATTACAACGCCAACGTATCATGTTATGAAAATGTATGCTGTTCATCAGGATGCCAAATTATTACCGGTAAGTTTTCAATCGCCTTTGTATACGGTTAATGGGGAAACACTTCCTGCAGTATCGGCTTCGGCTTCAAAAGATAAAAGTGGAGCGATTCATATTTCGTTAGTAAATGTGGATGCAAAAAATAAAAATAAAATAGAGATTGATGTTAAAGATCTTGGAGTTAAAAACTTCACAGGAATGGTAATTACATCAGCCAAACTACAAGATTACAATTCATTCAATACACCAAATAAAATTATTCCAACCGTTTTTAAAGGTTTCGAAAACAAAAAAGGAAAATTAGAAATCACTATTCCTCCTTTCTCAGTTGTTGTTTTAGAAGGAAAATAAAAGATAAAAAAAATGAAAAAATCAAATTCCATTTTAAAAATTACTTCATACATAGGGTTCTTTTTATTTGCTCTTGCTGTAGTAAGCTGCTCAAGTGATGATCCTGCAACTGAAGAAACAGATCCGCCGGTGGTTGTTGATCCTCCTGTAGTTGTTCCTCCAGCTTTTCCGGGACCTACTTATGCGGATAATTATAGCTCAATTTCTTCCTGGAGTAGCAGGGCACAATGGAATTTAGCCAACGTTCACGATCCTTCAGTCGAAAAATCCGGTGAATACTATTATATGTATCAAACCGATGCTTCTTATGGGAATGCACATGACGGACACGGGCATTTTCCTTACAGACGTTCTAAAAACCTTGTGACATGGGAATATATGGGATCGGCAATGGCTACAGTTCCTGCCTGGGTAAAAGATTCTTTGAACAATAAAAGAGCCCGAATGGTTCCTGCTTTGCCTGCAATTGAAAATCCAAGATATGGTTATTGGGCACCGTTTGTAAAAAAAGTAGGCAGCAAGTACAGAATGTATTATAGTATTGTCGTTGATGAACCAATTGTAGGAACTAGTTTTGAAACGTCATGGTCAGAAAGAGCTTTTATCGGATTGGCGGAATCTGACGATTTAGCTACAAATGTATGGGTAGACAAAGGAATGGTAGTATGCTCAGAACCTGATGGCGTAAAACCATATTCTTTTACAGGGAACAAGGTTTGGGAAAATGCTTATTTCAAATTCAATGCTATCGACCCAACGTTTATAGAAACTCCTGAGGGAGATCAATACTTAATTTATGGTTCCTGGCATTCTGGAATTGCATTATTAAAATTGAATCCGGCAACCGGAAAACCAAATCAGTTGAAAACCTTAAGTGATTACGGAACCCGTATAGCTTCCAGAAGTGCCACAAGTCGTTGGCAGGCTTCTGAAGGACCTGAAATTATATACAATCCGGATACGCAGTATTATTATCTTTTCCTTGCTTATGATGGTTTGGAAGTTCCTTACAATACAAGGGTTTGCCGTTCCAAAAGCATTACGGGTCCTTTCTTAGGGATAAACGGTGCTAATGTAACGAACGGAGCAGATTGCTGGCCAATGCTTACGCATCCTTATGGTTTTAATAATCATACCGGATGGGTGGGTTTTTCTCACTGTTCTGTTTTCCAAAACCCGGACACCAAACAATGGTTTTATGCATCACAGGCTCGTTTGCCAAAAGATGTACCCGGAATAAACGCGTCAAATGCTATTATGATGGGGCATGTTCGTGCCATAAAATGGACAGAAGACGGCTGGCCTGTAGTGGATGCTGAAAGATATGCGGCTATACCGGAAACAACTATTACAGAAGCCTCTTTTATTGGAACATGGGAACAAATCACCATGAATTACCAATATGCAGCTATTCAAAAATCAGTAACTATATATTTAACCGCTGATAAAAAAGTCAGCGGAGCTGCTACAGGTACCTGGTCGTATGACAGCACTGCTAAGACATTAACCGTAAATGGTATAAAATGCAAAGTAAGTGATGCCTGGGATTGGGAAGCAGCTACCAGAAAAGTGACTATCAGTTATGCAGGATTAACAACTGCCGGATTACCGGTTTGGGGTAAAAAAGTAAATTAACTTAACAAATAGAATTATCGAATCAAGAAAAAAGAATCAAGATTTGGTCTGAGGTTAAAAGATTAGAAAAAAAATCTGCTGAATTTGTGTGAAAAAAAAACACATAGATACATAGTTTTACAAAGTGTTAAAGTCGTTTCACTCGCATCAAAATACATAGTTATGTGACTTTAAAAAGTGAAACGCCTTTTTTTAAACAAAGATTCTATGTTTCGATGTGTTTAAAAAAGGAATTGTAATATCAAAGAAATACCAAATTAACCATAATGAAGAACCTAATTAAATGCCTGTCATTTTTAGTTTTGATTGTGTCCTGCACAAAAGCAGTCGCACAAATTGACCCAACCAAATTTAATAATCCCATTATTAAAGATCAATATACAGGAGATCCTGCTGCATTGGTTTACAAAGACAAAGTCTATTTGTATGCAGGCCATGACGAAGCATCAAAAGATTTTCATTTTTATAAAATGAACGAATGGGTGGTGTATTCTTCTTCAGATATGAAAAAGTGGGAATCTCATCCGGTGCCTTTAAAAGTAACCGATTTTGCATGGGCAAAAGGAGATGCATGGGCCTCACAGGTAATTGAAAGAAACGGAAAATTCTATTGGTATGTAACAGTTTCTCATGGTACAATTGACGGAAAAGCAATTGGTATTGCGGTTTCAGATAGTCCCACCGGACCTTTTTCAGATATTTTAGGAAAAGCGTTAATTACAAATGACATGACAACTCATACCCAAATAAGCTGGGACGATATCGATCCGACTGTTTATATTGATGATGATGGTCAGGCCTATTTATTTTGGGGAAATACCGTTTGCCATTATGCCAAGTTAAAAGAAAACATGACCGAATTATACGGACCAATCCAAACAATTGATTTACCAAATTTCACCGAAGCACCCTGGATTCATAAACATAAAAAGTGGTATTATTTATCCTATGCCTATCAGTTTCCGGAGAAAATTGCCTACGCTATGAGCAAGTCCATTACCGGCCCGTGGG
This sequence comes from Flavobacterium sp. W22_SRS_FK3, assembly GCF_052113665.1. NCBI lineage: Bacteria > Pseudomonadati > Bacteroidota > Flavobacteriia > Flavobacteriales > Flavobacteriaceae > Flavobacterium > Flavobacterium sp. W22_SRS_FK3. The sequence continues at coordinate 87,156 of NZ_JBGQOF010000014.1, forward strand.
AATTCAAAGGAATTTTGAATGAATTAGCAGGAAACAGCAACACAAACCACCAGTCAATAATTGATTTTAAAGGACAGTCGTATTTTATTTATCACAACGGAGCAATACAGCCAGACGGAGGAAGTTTTAGAAGATCAGTCTGTGTTGATAAATTATATTACAATAAAGACGGAACAATGAAACGTGTAACAATGACTTCTGAAGGAATTCAGTAATTAGTTTTCAGTCACAGTTCACAGTTTCAGTTATATGATTTAAAAAAGTTTTCAGATTAAGAAACCAAACTTAAATTTACTTACATCACTTATATGGTGGAAAAAAAGACAACAATATGAAGTTTTACAAAAACATAAAACATATACTTTCTGGTCTGCTGCTGCTGACAACATCAGCTATTTTGGCACAGGAAATTGTAGTTCACGACCCCGTTGTCATCAAACAAAAAGATACTTATTATTTATTTTGTACAGGCAAAGGAATCAGTGTTTTTAGTTCTAAAAATTTAAAAAAATGGAATCCAGAACCACAAGTTTTCACTGAAAAACCAGTGTGGGCAGATGGCGTTGCGGCCGATTTTAAAAACCACATCTGGGCACCGGATATTTCGTTTCACAATAACACTTATTATCTGTATTATTCGGTTTCTGCTTTCGCTAAAAATACATCGGCGATTGGTGTGGCAACCAATACCACTTTAGATTCAAAAGACAAAAAATACAAATGGGTCGATCAGGGAATAGTGATTCAATCACAGCCAAATCGGGATCTGTGGAATGCCATTGACCCGAACTTAATCTTCGATGAAAATAATACACCGTGGCTTTCCTTTGGTTCTTTTTGGGAAGGATTAAAAATGGTAAAACTAAATCCGGATTTAAAAACGATTGCACAGCCACAGGAATGGCACACAATTTCGAAACGTAAAAGAACTTTTGAATTGCCAGATTCAGATCCTGGTGACGCTGCACTTGAAGCTCCTTTTATTTTTAAGAAAAACGGATACTATTATCAATTTCTTTCGTGGGATTTTTGCTGCCGTGGAGAAAAAAGTACCTATAAAGTTGTGGTGGGAAGATCTAAAAACGTAACCGGACCTTATATAGATAAGGATGGAAAACTATTAAATGAAGGCGGTGGAAGTTTGGTAGTCCAGGGCAACGAAGATTACTTTGGCGTAGGCCACAACAGTACTTATACGTTTGATGGAAAAGATTATATTTTTTACCACGGGTACGAAAAGAAAACCAACGGAACACCAAGATTAATAGTTAAAGAAATAATTTGGGATGCCGCTTTATGGCCAATTTTAAAATAGAATCTAGACAATGAAAAAATGTAGCTCTCTAATTTTATCAATTTTTATAGTCCTCCTGATTTTTGTTTCCTGTAAAGAAGCCAAAAACAAGGCTATACAAACAAACGATAAAACGTCAGTCTTAAAAGCAGGTTATCAAATTCAACCGGTTACTATTCAAAATGTAAAACTATCCGACTCTTTTTGGCTGCCTATTATTAAAAGAGTACAGGAAATTACGATTGCCTATGCGATTCAAAAATGTAATGAAGAAGGCCGTTTTGAGAATTTTTTAATCGCTGGTAAGCAAAAAACCGGGACAGTAAGAGGAGAAATGCCTTTTGATGATACCGATGTTTATAAAATTATAGAAGGTGCTTCGAATACATTAATCAGTGCTCCAAACCCGAAATTAGAGCATGTTTTGGATTCATTGATTGCCATTGTAAAAATTGGTCAGGAAAAAGACGGTTACTTAACAACATGGAGAACTATTAATCCTTCAAAACCACCATGTACGTGGGTTCCGGTTATTGAAGGAAAGCGTTGGGAGTCTTTGCAAATTAGCCACGAATTATACAATTCAGGACACATGTTCGAAGCTGCAGTCGTACATTTTGAAGCAACCGGCAAACGAAATTTCCTTGATATTGCCATTAAAAATGCAGATTTATTAGTGAAGACTTTTGGCGATAATATGGGTGAGGAAAAAGGGGTTCCGGGACATCAGATAGTCGAAACGGGTTTGATCAAATTGTATCAAATTACCGGTAATGAAGGCTATTTAAAACTGGCGAAATACTATTTAGACAATCGCGGAAACCCGAACAATCATAAATTATATGGAGAGTATGCTCAGGATGATAAGCCGGTAATTCAGCAAAATGAAGTTGTAGGCCACGCGGTTAGAGCGGTTTATATGTATGCCGGAATGACTGATATTGCTGCGATGACAAAAGACAAAGGCTATACCGATGCCATAAATAATTTGTGGAATAATATGGTCAATAAAAAAATGTATATCACAGGCGGAATCGGATCCAGACATGATGGCGAAGCTTTTGGAACAAACTACGAATTGCCAAATCTAACTGCTTACAACGAAACCTGTGCTGCTATTGGAGATGTGTATTGGAATCACAGACTGCACAAATTAACCGGAAAATCGCAATATTTTGATGTCATAGAAAGAACCATGTACAATGGATTAATTTCGGGTATTTCGCTTGACGGAAAACAATTTTTTTATCCAAATGCCTTAGAAGCCGATGGTGTCTATAAATCGAACAGAGGTTCCTGCACACGTCAGGCGTGGTTTGATTGTTCTTGTTGTCCAACCAATTTAATTCGTTTTGTGCCTTCGATTCCCGGATTGATTTATTCAAAATCGAATGATGTTTTGTATGTGAATTTATACGCATCCAACAACGCTTCTTTTAAGGTTGGAAAAACCGATTTACAGATTTCTCAGCAAACCGGATACCCTTGGAACGGAAAAGTAGCCATCTCAGTTAACCCGAAAAAAGCGCGCCAATTCACTATTAAACTTAGAGTTCCGGGCTGGGCAAGAAATGAAGTGTTGCCAGGCGATTTATATTCTTACAAAAAAGCTTCAACCCAAAAAGCAACAATTAATTTAAATGGAGAAACTTTGTCGATTCAGCCTCAGGATGGTTATTTCACCCTAACAAGAAATTGGAAAAAAGGAGACAAAATCAATCTTAATTTTCCAATGGAAGTTCAGGAAGTAGAAACCAACCCGAAAGTACAAACCAATAAAAATAAAGTGTCTTTAGAATACGGCCCGATCGTTTATGCGGTGGAAGAAATTGACAATAAAACCAATTTTGACAAAATAAATGTCGAGACCGGAGACACTTTCAAAGTGAGAAAAGAAGCGAATTTATTAAATGGAGTTAATGTTATTGAAACTGATAAATTCAAAGCAATTCCTTATTACAGCTGGTCAAACAGAGGCGTTGGAAAAATGAAAGTCTGGATTGATTTTAAAAACTGAACCTTTACATTAGAAAATAGATTAAAATATTGAAATCCTGAATTCTTCATAAATAAATTAAATTCAAACAAACAAGTATAACATGCAAACAAACATATTAAAAAATCTGGCACTTTCAGCCGTTGTTTTGGTAAGTATCGCTTCCTGTACAGATAAAAAAGCAGAAAAAGAGCTGTCTAAAGAAGAAGTGACTACTGCAAAAACAACCTTAACTAACAAACCTATTGTATTGCAAAGAGCAGATCCTTTTATCTACAAGCATACAGATGGGTATTACTATTTTACAGGGTCGGTACCAACCTATGACGCTATAGAGTTAAGACGTGCAAAGTCTATTGATGAACTTCAAAATGCTGAAACTTTCAGAGTATGGGAAAAACATAAAAGCGGACCAATGAGCCGTCATGTCTGGGCTCCGGAAATTCATTATTTAGATGGAAAATGGTACGTGTATTTTGCAGCAAGCGAAGAAAATGATATTTGGAAATTAAGGCCTTATGTTTTGGAGTGTAAAGGTCAGGATCCTTTACATGACAAGTGGACTGAACTTGGGCAAATGCAGGCAGCTGACGATGATCCAAAAAGCTTTACCGATTTTTCTCTGGACGGGACTGTATTTGAGCATAACAATAAACGCTATTTCTGTTGGGCTGAAAAAACAGGCGGGCAGTTCGCAGCTTCTAATTTGTATTTAGCCGAAATGGAATCACCCATAAAACTAAAAACAGTTCAATTCATGCTAACGACTCCGGATTATGATTGGGAACGCGTAGGTTTTTGGGTAAATGAAGGTCCTGCAGTTATTAAAAATAAAGGGAAAATTTACATTACTTTTTCGGCAAGTGCTACTGGTGCTTGTTACAGTATAGGAATGATGGAAGCAGATGAAAATGCTGATTTACTAGATAGAAATTCCTGGAAAAAATCCAGATATCCGGTATTAAAAACCAATGAAACAAAAAAGATTTATGGACCAGGTCATAACTCCTTCACAGTTGATGAAAACGGGGAACCATTACTAATTTATCATGCAAGGGATTACGAAAAAGCGGTTGGTGATCCAAAAGTTGTGCCTGCGACAGATAAAAGACCGTTGAAAGAAATTATTGCAGATCCGTTATATGATCCTAATCGTCATGCGAGAATGATGAAAGTAAAATTTGATGAAAACGGTAAACCAATATTTAAGTTCAATTAAAAACTCCAAATAATAATGATGAAAATTCTTTTGCAGCACCAGCCCAAATCAGTCCTAAAGAAACTGATTTTAAGCTGAAAGGCAATCAAATTCAATACCGTTCCCCAGCTTACTCGGTTACTGTTTTGAAAATAAAGGTGGAATAATCGCAATAAATAAATGTATAATTAAAATATGTTTTTTGCTTTGGAGTAAATCATTGTTTTTGATGTATTATCTGTAAAAAGTAACAAGCTAATTTTTATTAAGTGTTTTTTGTACACTTATAAATTAATTATATTATATTTGTCTCATTAAAATGAATTTCGAAATGAAAAATTACGTTATAGGATTAGATTACGGAACAGATTCTGTTCGTGCGGTGCTAATAGATACTGAAAATGGGCAGGAATTGGCATCAAATGTTTCGCATTACAAAAGATGGAAGAATAAGCAATATTGTGATGCATCGATCAATCAGTTTCGTCAGCATCCTTTGGATCATATTGAAGGATTGGAAATTACGATTCAGACTGTTGTAAAAGAAAGCGGTGTTGATCCGTCGCTGGTTCGCGGAATTTGTATCGATACTACAGGATCTTCTCCGGTTCCGGTTACCAAAGAAGGAATTCCATTAGCATTGACAAAAGGTTTTGAAGAAAATCCAAACGCGATGATGGTGTTGTGGAAAGATCATACATCAATAAATGAAGCAAACGAAATCAATGAACTGGCAGTAAGCTGGGGCGGAGAAAACGTAACCAAATATGTAGGCGGAATTTATTCATCAGAATGGTTTTGGGCAAAAATCCTGCATATTGCCAGAGAAGATGAAGCGGTTCGAAATGCAGCACACACCTGGATGGAACATTGCGATTTAATGACGTATTTGTTAATTGAAGACAAAGATTTAAAAACATTCAAAAGAAGCCGTTGCGCAGCGGGTCACAAAGCCATGTGGCACGAAGACTGGAACGGACTTCCTCCTGTTGAATTCTTAGAAAAACTACATCCATATTTAGCTACGCTTCGTGGTAATTTATATGATGAAACGTATACTTCAGATTTAGTTGCCGGAAAATTAAGTAAAGAATGGGCAGATCGTTTAGGACTTACGACCGATACAGTTGTAGCTGTTGGAACTTTTGACGCACATTCAGGAGCAGTTGGAGCCAAAATTGGCGAAAATACTTTAGTTCGCGTTATGGGAACTTCAACCTGCGATATTTTGGTGGGTTCTTATGATGAGGTTGGCATTAAAACCGTTCGCGGAATCTGCGGACAGGTTGATGGATCTGTAATCCCGGGATTTATTGGTCTTGAAGCGGGACAATCTGCTTTTGGAGATTTACTGGCCTGGTACAAAGAATTATTAATGTGGCCAACAGAGCAATTATTAGCATCTTCATCTCTTTTAAATGAAGAACAAAAAGAACAATTAAGAGAGGAATTCAGTAATAAATTAATTGTAGAATTAACGAAAGAAGCTGAAAAAATTCCATTGTCTGAAAGTATTCCAACCGCTTTAGACTGGATCAATGGACGCAGGACTCCAGATGCTAATCAGGGAGTAAAAAGTGCCATTTCAAACTTATCTTTAGGATCAAAAGCGCCACATATTTTTAAAGCTTTAGTAAACGCAATCTGTTTTGGATCTAAAAAAATCGTCGATCGTTTTGAAGAAGAAGGTGTAAAAATTGACAGCGTTATCGGAATTGGAGGAGTTGCCAGAAAATCTCCTTTTATCATGCAGACATTGGCCAACGTTTTAAACAAACCAATTAAAGTAGCCTTATCAGATCAGGCTCCGGCTTTGGGAGCAGCAATTTATGCCGCTGTAGCTTCCGGAATTTATTCAAATGTAATTGAAGCCAGTGAAAAAATGGGAAGTCCTTTTGAAAGTGAATATGCACCACAACTTGACAAAGTTGCTGCTTACAACAAACTACTTTTAGCATACGACCAATTAAGTGCTTTTGCAGATCCATCTATTAAAATTACAGAAAATGAGTTCTCTTTATAAAGATTTAAAACAAGAATGTTACGAAGCCAACATGCAGTTAAATGCATTGAATCTGGTGGTTTATACTTTTGGGAATGTAAGCGCTGTCGACAGAAAAAATAGCGTTTTTGCCATTAAGCCAAGCGGCGTTCCTTACGAAGATTTAAAACCTGAAGATATTGTGATTGTTGATTTTGACAATAACATTATCGAGGGAAACATGCGTCCGTCATCAGACACCAAAACGCATGCTTATTTATACAAAAACTGGCCAAATATCGGCGGCGTTGCACATACACATGCCACCTATTCAGTAGCCTGGGCTCAGTCTCAGCAGGATATTCCAATTTTTGGAACCACGCATGCAGACCATTTAACAGCTGATATTCCGTGTGCACCGCCAATGGCAGATGCACTTATCGAAGGTAACTACGAACACAATACCGGAATTCAGATTTTGGATTGTTTTAAAGAAAAAAACCTTTCGTACGAAGAAGTAGAAATGGTTTTGATTGGAAATCACGGTCCGTTTGCCTGGGGAAAAAATGCAGCAAAAGCGGTTTATAACAGTAAGGTTTTAGAAGTAGTAGCCGAAATGGCGTATCTGACTTTACAAATAAACCCAAACGCACCAAGGTTAAAAGATTCCTTAATAAAGAAACATTACAACCGTAAACACGGAAAAGATTCGTATTACGGACAATAAATATTAGATAAAAGAACAAAGATTATAGAACAAAGATTTTCGACAGTTTCCAAAACTTGACTCGAGAGCTCTGCTCGAACAGGCGAAGCAAACAAAAGAAAACCTGAAACAAAAAGTAAAAAATGATAGATATCTCTCAAAAAGAAGTATGGTTTGTAGTAGGAAGCCAGGAATTATACGGTGAAGAAACACTAAGAAAAGTAGCAGAACATTCTCAGATAATTGCAAAAGGATTAGATGCTTCTTCCAGCATTCCCGTAAAAGTAGTTTATAAAGATGTTGTGAAATCTCCATCTCAAATATTAGATGTTTGTTTGGCAGCTAACAATACTAAAAACTGTATAGGAATTGTAGCCTGGATGCATACTTTTTCTCCGGCTAAAATGTGGATTGGCGGATTAAGCATTTTGAAAAAACCATTATGCCACTTACACACACAATACAATGCCGAAATTCCGTGGGGATCTATCGACATGGATTTCATGAATTTAAATCAATCGGCTCACGGAGACAGAGAGTTTGGTTATATCATGTCAAGAATGCGCAAAAAACGCAAAGTGGTTGTTGGACATTGGGAAGACGAAAGAGTACAGAAAAAATTAGGGATCTGGACAAGAGTTGCTTTAGGCTGGGATGAACTTCAAAACTTAAAAGTAGCCCGTATTGGAGACAATATGCGTGAAGTTGCTGTTACGGAAGGGGATAAAGTCGAAGCTCAAATTCGTTTCGGAATGTCGGTGAACGGTTTCGATTCTTCTGATGTAACCAAACATATTGAAAAAGTTACGGATCAGCAATTAAATGATTTATTAGCGGTTTATGAATCTTCTTATTCTTTAACTGATTCTTTAAAAGAAGGGGGAGCACAAAGAAGCTCATTAGTTGAAGCAGCAAAGATAGAGTTAGGTTTAAGAGCTTTCCTTGAAGAAGGAGGTTTTGGAGCTTTTACAGATACATTCGAAAATCTGGGTGCATGGAAACAACTACCAGGAATCGCTACACAAAGATTAATGGCCGACGGTTATGGTTTTGGTGGCGAAGGTGACTGGAAAACTGCTGCAATGGTTCGTGCCTTAAAAGTAATGAACGTGGGTCTTGAAGGCGGAACATCTTTTATGGAAGATTATACCTACCACTTTACACCTCAAAAATCATACGTTTTAGGATCACATATGTTGGAAATCTGTCCTTCTATTGCTGATGGAAAACCTTCTTGCGAAGTACATCCTCTTGGAATTGGCGGAAAAGAAGATCCGGCTCGTTTGGTATTCAATTCACCTGCCGGAGATGCCATAAATGTTTCTTTGGTAGATATGGGGAACCGTTTCCGTTTAATTGTGAACGAAGTAGAAGCAATCAAACCATTAGCTGAATTGCCTAAACTTCCGGTTGCAAGAGTTTTATGGGATTGCAAACCAAACCTTGATATTGCAGCAACAGCATGGATTTTAGCAGGTGGAGCACACCATACCGTGTACAGCCAGTCTGTGACAACGGAGTTTATGGAAGATTTTGCTGATATTGCCGGAATTGAATTATTGGTGATTGATGAAAAAACTACCATTAGAGATTTCAAAGATAAATTGAATGCAAACGAAGCGTACTATCATACGTTTCAACACGGATTGTAATATATAAATCAAAAGGCGTAAAGTCTTAAAGTTAAATTGTAATGAATTACGTCTTGATAAATTCGTAACTTCGACTTTTGACTTTAAGACTTTCGACTTTTGACTTTAAGACTTTACTAACTTAAAAAAACCAGTATTTATGAATGTATTAAAACGTTGTGCTTTCGGAATTACAATAATCAGTTTGGCAACACTTTCTGTTCAATGTAAAAGCGATAAAAAAATGGATGCAACCACAACTCAAGAAACAAAAGATTCTGTAACAATTGTAAAATCGGATTACGGAACAACTTCAAAAGGAGAAAAAGTAGACAGTTACAAACTGAAAAACCAAAATGGGATGGAAGTAGACATCATCACTTTTGGCGGAAGAATTACAGATTTGAAAGTACCTAATAAAGAGGGTGTTTCAGAAAATGTAGTTATCGGATTTAATTCTTTGGCACAATACGAGAAAGAAAATCCATTCTTTGGCGCTTTGATTGGAAGATACGGAAACCGAATTGCAAAAGGGAAATTTTCGCTTGACGGGAAAAATTATCAGTTGGCAATCAACAATGCCCCAAACGCTTTGCATGGTGGCCCACAAGGGTTTTTTAATGTTGTCTGGAAAGCCGATGAGGCAAAATCAGGAAACACAGCTTCTCTAAAATTATCATACTTAAGTAAAGATGGAGAAGAAGGATATCCTGGAAATCTTCAGGTTTATGTGACTTATACTTTGACAAATGATAATCAGCTAGAAGTACTTTACGAGGCAACAACCGATAAGAAAACAGTTGTGAATTTGACGCAGCACTCGTATTTCAATTTATCAGGAGATTTTTCTAAAACAATTTTAGATCATGAAATCACTTTAAATGCTGATAAAATTGTTCCGGTAGATGCGACCTTAATTCCAACCGGAAAATTGGATGATGTTACCAATACGCCTTTCGATTTCAGAAAACCAAAATTAATCGGAAAAGAAATCGATGCTAAAAACGAACAAATAGAAAGAGGAAAAGGATACGACCATTGCTGGGTACTAAACAATCCTGAAAAAAGCAAAACCGTTATCGCAACAGCTTACCATCCTGCAAGCGGAAGAGTTTTAGAAGTGACTACAGACGAACCTGGAATTCAGTTTTACTCCGGAAATTTCCTTGACGGAACGTTGCCAAATCCGAAAGGAGGAACGTTTGCTCACAGAACCGGTTTTTGTTTAGAAACACAACATTACCCGGATTCTCCAAACCAAAAAGATTTTCCAACGACAGTTTTAAATCCTGGCGAAAATTATAAGACTAAGACAACCTTTAAGTTTTTGGTTAGAAAATAAGTTTAATCAGTTTTGTTAGTTTCAATTTCATAAAAAAACCTCGAAATTTTTGATTTCGAGGTTTTTTTATTTTCAGTAATGTAAATAAAAACTATAAATTTGATAAACAAACATTACTATCCTCTTTTAATTCCATTGTGGACAATATTTTAATTAAATGTTAGATTATGACAAGAGAAAACGAAATTTTAGACTTCATAGAACAAGCAGATGAAAATATTGTTTTAGGACTTTATAATAAAGCCTATAAAAATTTAGAAGAACTAAATGCTAAAGTTGATAAATATTCTATCTATCTTTCTTTAATAATACTTCTCTTTTTTATTTCAACAAATTTAGAAGTAGATACTTTGCAAATAGGCCCAATCTCAATAAAAAATACTTCAATTGTAACAACTATTCTTCCCTTACTTTATTTTGCTTTTATTTTTAATATTCTAGTAATGGTAATGCATAAAAGTGAACTTTACTTTGCTGTAAAACGTTTAGGAGAAAGAATTTATAAAAGCGATTACAAACTTTCCAATATTCATGATTTTCAGAACAATTTTATAAATCGAGTTTCTTTACCTTTTTCTTTCATTTGGAAAAGAAATCGTAATGAAAAATGATGGAGTTTTAGGTCTTGTGTTTGGAATTATTGTTACGTTTCCATCTTTATTTGCTATAATGGCTATTTTATTATTGGATTTTTTATGCTTTATGATTTATAGAATTTATACTATAATACATTAATTGGAAAGATATCTTTTTGGGGTTGTATCTGGGGAATTTTATTTATAATTAGAAGTTGGTCTAAATTTTTAAATGGTGAAAAATTAAATATTTAGAAAACCAGATCGCTCGGATATACAAAAGCTCTTACTAAGACAGCGTGGATTTGTAATCCCTGCCCGAAATGAAATTTACAAATATCTAAAAAGGAGAATATTACTAAATCAGTTTTGTTTTTAACTTACATTATAGTTAAATTTGTTTCAATGAACTTTACAGTTAAGATCTATTAATTATGACAGCAACAACCATAAAACAAGTAAATGCAAAGCTTAAAAGTTTACCTGATGCTTTGGTAGAAGAAGTCGAAAAATACATTGATTTTCTTGCCTTTAAACACTCTCAGGAAACTCATGAAATCCCTGAGTGGCATAAAGAAGTAGTTTTAAAACGAATAAAAGACAAGAAAGCTCCTGTAGATGCTTTTACTATGTTAGACAATTTAGAGCGTTAAATTGAAAAAATACACTTTAGTTGCTGACCCAAGAGTAGAAGACGATTTAAAAGAAGCTCGAGATTTTTTAAACTCCAGACGAAAAGGATTTGGAGGTAAATTTTTATCCGAATACCGTCGTGCTTTAAAAAATTTACAAAACAGTCCCCTATTTCAGGTGCGTTATAAAGAAGTACATTGTCTGCCAATGAAAACCTTTAAGTATATGATTCATTTCAAGGTAGACGAACAAAATAAAACAGTACACATTTATGCAGTACTTTCAACACACCAAGATCCTCACAAACATTGGATATAACGATCAAAGCGACTTATAATTGGGTTGCTTTTTTGTTTAATTGTGACTAAAACATCAATTTATGACCTCCAAACACTCTTTCAAAGCAGCAATAAACTGGTCTTCCAACCAAAATCAGCAACAATCAGGCAGAAAATTCTACACCAAAAGCCACAAAATTAAAATCGAAGGAAAAACTATTTTAGATATCTCTGCCGCAAAAGCTTTCAAAGGCGATCCGGAATTATACAATCCCGAGGATTTGCTTTTAAGCAGTTTGGTTTCCTGCCACATGATGTCGTACTTATACGTGTGCTCGCAAAAAGGAATCGAAGTTTTAGATTATTCAGATAACGCCGAAGCGACGCTAGAAGTTTCTCCTGATGGAAGTGGTCGTTTTACGGAAGTTCGCTTATACCCGAAAGTTAAAATTGCAAATCCGGATAAAATTCAGGAAGCTTTAGAGCTGCATACAAAAGCCAATCAATTGTGTTTTATAGCCAACTCCTGTAATTTTCCTGTCATTCATACTGCCACTTGCGAAACGGCATAAAAAAAGAGACTGTTTTGAGAACAGCCTCTTCGTATATTGTCTTTTTTTTCTTTTTTTTTGGATTGGGATTTTCTAGAAAGAAAATTAATTTTTTAAGTCTTTGATTACTTTAAAAGCAACATCAACCTGTTCTTCTCCTACCAGAATGGTAAATTCGTTTGAAGTCGAAATTACCTCATTAATAATGATTCCTTCCCAGGCTAAACGCTGAAAAATGAAATAGTAAATTCCCGGTACAACGATATTTTCTTTAGGTAATTTTACGGTAATAGAAGCCAGATTATCCAATTTCTGAATTAGTTTTTCGCGAATAAAGTGTTTTTCAACTAAATGATTGATACTGCTGCTTACTACGATATTGGTTTCATTTACACCACGAGATGAGGTATAAAAAATATCAGATAAAACATTAATATCCGAAATTAAATCAGCTTGTTTGTTCAAAACCGTGTCAGAAGCTGCAAAAGTGTAATCGGTCAGTTCAGAACGAACCGTGATTTCACCAATGTTTTTAATGACTTTGTTGATTTTGTGGTTCAGTTTAAAATCTAATTCTTCGGTTAGTCTTTTTAGGGACATTACTACTGCACCTTGTTTTACTTCTTTCCCGAATTCGCTTTCCAATTCGGTCATGATGTTACGGGATAAAGAAGTCAGATTGATAATCCCCAAGGACAATGCATTCAGTAAAAATGGTTTGGTCTTGATGTAATTTTCTACAATAGAAGAAACGGTTTTCATAATCTTTAATTGTTTTTTGTAATGTAATTGTGTTAGTTTGGTTTGTTTGCGATGTTATAAATCTTTGCAAATATAAATTAAAAAACAATTTGTTACAAATATAACAATAAAAAAATATGTTAAAAATGATAAAAAGCATCAGTAAGGTGCTCAATAGCAAATGTTTCCTCGGTTTTATGGATTGCAATTATGTCAAAACGTATCTCTAAAGTATCATCAAAATCCTTTTCCCTATCGTTTATGTAGGCATTTACTGCTTTTATGAGCAGCTGAATCTTTTTTGGTTTCACAAAATCCTGCGGAGAACCAAAATCCAAAGTCGATCTGGTCTTTACTTCAATAACAGTTACAATATTATCTTTTTTGGCAATAATATCAATTTCGGCTTTTTGAAAAGTCCAGTTACGTTCTAAAATTTTATAGTCATTTTGCAGCAGAAATTCTACGGCTAAATCTTCGCCTTTTTTTCCAAGTTCATTATGTTCAGCCATTTTTGGAGATAGATTTTAAGGTGTTAACGAATGGACAGTTTTAAAAATAAATATAGAAAAGAAACCACTTTTTGAAACGTATTCCTTTTCTATATTTTTATAATCTGAGTATTATTTATTGAAAACCAACGTACTCCCAGAAGCAGTAACTTCAATTGTAACTGTGCTTCCCATAACAAGCGCGCGATTATCCTGAATATGACCAGCCGGGAAATTAAAGATTACGGGAATATTGTATTTTTTGGTTACATCGTCCACAATTTCAAGCGCATTTTTACCCCACGGAATATCATTGTCTTTCATTTTGGTCATAGCGCCAATCACAATTCCTTTTAGGTTTTCGATACAGCCATTGCGTTTCAGGTTCATCATCATACGGTCGATATGGTATAAATATTCATCTAGGTCTTCGATAAATAAAATTTTATCCTTGCAGTCAATAGCCGATTGAGATCCTAATAAACTGTACAGAATAGATAAATTTCCGCCAACCAATTCCCCGGTTGCGCTTCCAAAACGATTCATTTTATCAGGGCCAACCGAATAAGAAAGCGGCTCGCCAAATAAACTCTTTTTTAAGGAACTGATGGCTGCCGGAGTTGCTCTCGGAATACTCACGGGCATCGCTCCATGAATCGATTTGTAGCCCATCGTATTCAAATGATTGTGCAAAACAGTAACATCACTAAAACCAATAATCCATTTAGGGTTTTGTCTGAATTTGGTAAAATCCAATAAATCAATCATTCGAACCGTACCGTAACCACCACGAACACACCAAATTGCTTTAATATTCGGATTGTCCAACTGTTTTTGAAAATCGGCAGCACGCTGTTCGTCAGTTCCGGCCAATTGGTTTAAGTCAAGTCCGATTGTACTTCCAATTACGGCTTCAAGTCCCCAACTGTGTAATAAGTCCAAAGTTGGTTTTAAATTATCATCAATGTTTTTTCGGGCTGTGGCTAAAATGGCAACGGTATCGCCTTTTTGTAAATACGGTGGTGTTATCATATTTTGTTGGGATTGACAAGTAAAAGAGTGTAAAGCAAAAATAAGGAATACGAATCGACAAACAGCAAAATATTTATTTTTAGGAACTAATTGGGTAGTATACATCTTCTCTCTTTTGCTTAAAATTTATCTAAATACAAAGATATAGATTTTGAAAAATAAAAATATTAGAAATTTCTGACAAATTAATTATTTTGATTAAATTCAGCCTTTTAAATTCTTAAATTATTTATGCGAAATACTATATTCAGAATCTGCCTAATTTTTTGTTTTTCAGTTTCCCTTCTCGGGCAAGCCAAAAAATACAATATTCACACAGTTGCTTTTTATAATTTCGAAAATCTTTTTGATACGGTTGACGATATTTATACAAATGATGATGAATGGACACCAAAAGGAGCACAAAATTGGACAACAGAAAAGTACAATCAGAAACTGAAGAATCTTTCCAAAGTTTTATCCGAAATAGGAACTCCTGAAAATCCAAATGCACCCACTTTTATTGGAGGTTCTGAAATTGAAAACCGTGGAGTACTGGAAGATTTAATTAAAGAACCCAAATTACTTCAATTCGATTATGGAATCATTCATTTTGATTCGCCGGACAAACGCGGAATAGATGTTGCCTTATTATATCAAAAGAAATTTTTCAAACCGACTTCTTTTTCCAATATACCTTTATATATATTGAAAAATAAAAAAGTAGCAGAAAAAGATAAAACAGAGGAATCAACTGATGAAGAAAATGAAGTTAAAATACAAAACAATCGTGTTTTTACCCGAGACCAGCTTTTGATTACCGGATTTTTGGAAGGAGAGGAAATCAGTATCATTGTCAATCACTGGCCATCACGTTCAGGCGGAGAAAAAGCCACAAGTGAATATCGGGAAGCGGCCGGAAAATTAAATCGTAAGATTATTGATTCACTGCAACAGCTCAATCCAAATACAAAAGTGATTACGATGGGCGATTTAAACGACGGTCCTTGTAATAAAAGTGTAAAAGAGGCTTTGGGAGCAAAAGCTAAAAAAACAGAAGTTCCTGAATTTGGAATGTTTAACCCCTTTGAAGAAATGGCAAAACGAGGCATGGGAACAACAGCCTTTCGAGATTCCTGGGACATTTTCGATCAGATCATTATTACAGAATCGCTTATAAAACCTGATTTTTCAACTTATAAATTCTGGAAAGCAGGAATTTTCAACAAACCGTATCTGATACAGAATTCGGGACAATATAAAGGCTATCCATTGCGTCATAGTTTCACAGAAGTTGGTTTCAGCGACCATTTTCCGGTGTATGTTTATCTGATAAAAGAGATGAAATAAATGAGAGTTTTAAGTAACAGTTTTCAGATTTGCCTGTAAACTGAGACAGTGACTGAATACTTTTTATTACCTTAGCCTCTCAGAAACTTAGCAACTTAGTACCTTCAAAAAATGGCCATAGCAAAACCTTTCAACCTGACAAAATGGATAGACGAAAACCGTTATTTATTAAAACCGCCAGTTGGAAATAAAAATTTATACGTTGATTCAGGCGATTACATTGTCATGATTGTAGCAGGCCCGAATGCCCGTAAAGATTATCATTATAATGAAACCGAAGAGCTTTTCTATCAGTTAGAAGGAAATATAAAAGTAGTGATTCAGGAAGATGGCGAGCGCAAGGAAATGATTCTGAACGCAGGCGATATGTATCTGCATCCAGCAAAAGTACCACATTCTCCTGTTCGTTCCGAGGGTTCAATAGGTTTGGTTATCGAGAGAAAACGTGCCGGATTGGGTTATACGGATGGTCTGCTTTGGCATTGTGATAACTGCAACCATAAATTATACGAAGTGTATTTCGAACTGCACAATATCGAAAAAGACTTCCTCCCGCATTTTGAACATTTCTATAATTCAGAAGAATTGAGAACTTGCGATAATTGCGGAACCATTATGGAATCTGATCCGAGGTTTGTGGCCAAAAAGTAATTTTTCAAAGATTTATAAATATAAAACCGATAGACTTTTTAGTTTATCGGTTTTTTTAGGAGCCATTTCCCGCTATCCGTTGCAAACGAAGTTCACTGAACTCTGATTAAAATAAATGCTAAGTGAAGTAATCTTTTGCTTTTTAAAGAAAAAAGCAAAAGGATTTCCACTTTTATCGGGGCTAAAAAGGTTTTCAATGATTTTTAAAATTCAATCTCTTAATCGGACAATAAAAAGTATAAATCCGAAAAAACACAAACCTAATCCAAAACATAAACAAATTGTGTTTATAGGACTACCAATGTTTACAGACCAGACAATTCCGTTTAAAATAAAACCAACAATCATCATTGCAAGAGGTAATAAAATCTTTTTCATTTGACTAATTTTTCACACTCCTAATAATCCCTTTCAAAAACCCATTAAAATCAAAACCAGGATCTTCTGTTAACCCCATTCTCACAATGATCATATCCATTGATGGAATAATGGCGACCATTTGGCCCTGATAACCGCTGCAGTAAAACATATCACGAGGTGCATCAGGAAATTTTCCACCGGCATTGAGCCAGAATTGTGCGCCGTATTTTCCTTCAGAAGTATTGGTTGGTGTTGCGGTGTATTTTACCCAGCTTTCGTCCAGAATCTGCTCACCGTTCCAATTGCCTTTGTTCAGATACAACAATCCAAATTTTGACCAATCGCGCGGTGTTGCCCATGCATAGGAGGAACCTACAAAAGTTCCGCTCATATCCTGTTCCACAATCATCGAGTTCATTCCGATTTTATCAATTACGGCGCTGTACCAAAAATCAAGGTATTCCTGCTGGGTTTTAAATTGCCTCTTTAGTATTAATGACAATAAGTTTGTAGTTCCGGATGAGTAATTCCAATGCGTGTTGGGTTTAAACTGAACGGGTTTATCCAGTTGTACTTTTCCCATATCTTCTGCCAGAAAAAGCATTTTGGTTGCATCACAAATGGTACTGTAATTTTCCTCCCACTCCAAACCCGAATTCATGTGAAGCAAATCATTAATGGTAATTTTTTTGCGTTCGTCATTTTGCCACTCTGCAATAGGAGCCGGTTTGTAAATAGCTATTTTTCCTTGTTTGGCAAGCACACCAAACGCAGAACTGGTAATGCTTTTCGTCATCGACCAGCCTAAAATTTTACTGTCTTTGGTAAAACCGGTATCGTATTTTTCAGCAATCAGTTTGTTCTTATACAAAACCACAACGGCACGTGTTCGTTTTAATTTTCTACCCGATTTATCAAAAGCGTTATCAATTGCTTTCTTCAATTTCGAATAATCAATGTTGGAAAAAACAGTGTCTTTTGGTTCGTTATTCCCGTAAGGGAAAGGTAAATTATTGACCAGTATGGTTCGTTTTGGAACTAAATAAGGTTTCGAAATATCAAAACCGTCATTAATTAAAGTCACTCCCAAACCTTCACGATAAATGGCTTTTCGCTCTTTTAATCCATAAACTGCCGATGTTGCAAATTTTCCGGCATCATCAATTGTGTTGGTTGCCAGATCGATCAGTTTAATGTCGTTGTCGGTTTTTTCGATTAATTCCTTCGAACGATGATCCAAAAAATGACCCGAAGCAATACTTTTAGCTGAAAAGCCAGAAATCAGATCCAGTTTCGGATAAGTGGTGAATCCAAAATATAGAATAATGAGAACTAAAACAAGAGCGAGAAGTTTAAGTATTTTTTTCATGTTTCGGGATAATTTAATTTTTATGCAATATAAATAATTTAAAGTCAATATTTTATCAATGAAAAAGGATTTACAATTCATAAAATCCACAAAAACAAATCAAAATTTACAGAATTAATATTTCAAATCGCGATTGATAGTGCCATAAAAGGAAATTATAGAATTGGCGGATAAAACAATTTAGTTTTAGTACTTTTGTACTTAGAATTTTTCTAAATAAATTATGCTGGATATTCAAAAAATAAGAGCTGATTTTTCGATACTTTCTGAAAAAGTAAACGGAAAACCATTAGTATATTTCGACAACGGGGCCACTTCACAAAAACCACAAATTGTGATTGACGCTATCTCGAAATATTATCAGGAAATAAACGCCAATATTCACCGTGGAGTGCATACATTAAGTCAATTAGCGACAGATGCGTATGAGATTTCCCGTGTAAAATTGCAACATCATATTAACGCCAGATTCACACACGAAGTACTTTTTACTTCAGGAACGACATTCGGAATCAATTTAGTTGCCAATGGGTTTGCTTCGATTTTAAAGCCGGGAGATGAAGTTTTGGTTTCTGCTTTGGAACATCACAGTAATATTGTGCCTTGGCAAATGTTGTGTGAAAAAACAGGAGCAGTTTTAAAAGTGATTCCGATCAATGAAGAAGGCGAACTGATTATGAGTGCTTATGAATCTTTATTATCAGATAAAACAAAGATTGTAACGGTTAATCACATTTCGAATGCCTTAGGAATTATCAATCCTGTGAAAGAAATAATTGCAAAAGCACATGCTTTTGGTGCTGCCGTTTTGATTGATGGTGCACAGGCCGTTCCGCATTTAAAGCCGGATGTTCAGGATTTGGATTGTGATTTTTATGCTTTTTCAGGACATAAAATGTGCGGGCCAACCGGAACCGGAATTTTGTACGGAAAAGAAGAATGGCTGAATAAATTACCTCCGTATCAAGGCGGTGGCGAAATGATTAAGGAAGTAACATTCGAGAAAACAACTTATGCAGATTTGCCTCATAAATTTGAAGCCGGAACTCCCAATATCGCGGGCGGAATTGTTTTAGGAACTGCTGTTGATTATTTGAACAACATTGGCTTTGGAAATATTCAGCTTCAGGAAAACAAACTTTTGGAACACGCAACCAAACGTTTACTGGAAATTGAAGGTTTGAGAATTTACGGTACCGGAAAAAATAAAGCTTCGGTAGTTTCGTTTAATATTGACGGAATTCACCCTTATGACATCGGTTCTATAATCGACAAATTAGGAATTGCGGTTCGTACTGGACATCATTGTGCGCAGCCAATCATGAACTTTTTCTGTATTCCAGGAACGATTCGTGCTTCTTTTTCTTTTTACAACACCACAGAAGAAATTGATTTAATGGTAGAAGCCGTTAAAAAGGCAAAAACAATGTTAAGCTAAAATTTCATCTTATGAAAATAGTATCTTTATTGCTCTTGGTTATGTTTATCGGGACAGGATGTTCCAGCCAAAAAAAAACAGACATGACGTCAACAATTATTGAATATTCTGCAGTTTCAAGAGGCTATTATAAAAACATAGTGATCCAAAATCAATCAGTTTTAGTGACCAATGGCAGAGATGCACAAACAGTAGAAAATAAAATCGATGACGAAAAATGGAAACAGATTGTAGGGGAATTCGAAAAAATAAATTTAGAAAGTATCCCAACTTTAAAAGCACCTACCGAAAAACGCTTTTATGATGGTGCAGCAATTGGGAATTTAAAAATAACCCAAAATCAGAAAACATACGAAACCCAGGGTTTTGACAATGGTTTTCCTCCAAAGGAAATAGAAAAACTGGTAAATTTGCTGACTGATTTTGTTAAAGAATGATTATGACAATTAAAGAAATACAAAACGAGATTATAGACGAATTTTCGATGTTTGATGACTGGATGCAGCGTTATGAATACATCATCGAGTTAGGGAAAAGTCTTCCGTTAATTAAAGAAGAATACAAAACAGATGAAAATTTAATCAAAGGATGCCAGTCGAAAGTTTGGTTACAGGGCGAACAAAAAGATGACAAAATCATGTTTACTGCCGACAGTGATGCGATTTTAACCAAAGGAATTATTGCCATTTTGATAAGAGCTTTTTCCAATCAAAAAGCAGAAGATATTATAAAAGCAGATACTGAATTTATAGACGAAATTGGTTTAAAAGAACACTTATCGGCCACTCGTGCAAATGGTTTGGTTTCAATGATCAAAAATATCAAAATGTACGCTTTGGCATTTGATTCAAAAAATAAAAACTGATTTTTTTTGACCATATAAGTTCATTAAGATTAAGTCTCTTTAATTTCGTAGTCTTAATCTTTCTTTATTTCTTTGTAGAAAAGAGAATGATAACAAAGAAATATTTGACTGATTTAGTTTATCAGGTAAACGGAGCAGCAATTGACGTTCATAAAAAAATATTGGTCCGGGTCTTTTAGAAAGTGTTTATCATAAGTGTATGATAAAAGAACTTTCTTTAAGGGGAATAAGTTTTAAATCAGAATTAATAATTCCAATTAAGTATAAAGGTTTTAGAACTAGAGTCTGATTTAAGATGTGACTTATTAATTGATGATTGCTTGGTTTTAGAACTCAAATCAGTTGACAGAATCATATCAATTCATGTTGCAAAATTGATGTCTTATATGAAGCTTTTAGAAACCCCAATAGGCTTAATGATAAACTTTAATGTTACAAACATTTATCACGAAGGTCAAAAAACATACGTCAACGAATTGTATCGCTGGCTAGAAGATTAAAAAAATGAATTAAACCATATAAGTTATATAAGAAAATTTAAGTTTTTAGCTGTAATGAACTTATATCCCTTATATGGTGAAATAAAAAAAACACCTATATTGGTGAAAACAACAAAATTATGGAACAAGAGATAGACACCAACGAATTAGGAGAATCAATCGTAAAGGTTTTAAAGACGATTTACGATCCGGAGATTCCTGTAGATATTTACGAATTAGGATTAATTTACGATGTAATGGTCAATACTGATTACGAAGTAAAAATCCTGATGACTTTAACCTCTCCAAACTGCCCGGTTGCGGAAAGTTTACCAAGGGAAGTAGAAGAAAAAGTGAAAAAAATAGAAAACATCAAGGATGCTGAAGTTGAAATCACTTTTGATCCGCCGTGGAGCAAGGATTTAATGAGTGAAGAAGCAAAATTAGAATTAGGAATGCTTTAAAATTAGTCATAAAGTTAAAAGTCATAAAGTAGGAAGTAAGACTTTATGACATTCGACTTTATTACTTTAAGACTTCAAAAATGGAAGAAATAATCAATAAAGTAGCCAATAGCGTTTTAGAAGTTTTTGATTTGGAAGATTATTATCCAAAAGGGATTCGTGTGCAGATTGACATTTCACAATGGCTTTTGGAAGGTTTTTTATTGAAAGAAAAAGACTTTAGGGAACACTTAAAAAACCACGACTGGTCACAATATCAGGATCAATATGTGGCCGTTAATTGCAGTACTGATGCTATAATACCCGCTTGGGCATTAATTTTAGTAGCGGTACAATTAGCTCCATTTGCCAAAAAAGTAGTCAATGGAACCATAGAAGATCTGGATGGAAGCTTGTACGAAGAAATTTTACCTACAGTTGATTATTCGGCATACAAAAACAAACCCGTAATTGTAAAAGGCTGTTCCAGAAAACCGGTGCCTATGCGTGCTTATATTTTAGCAACCACATATCTGCAACCTTTCGCCAGAAGTATTATGTACGGAGAGGCCTGTTCTGCGGTGCCTTTATACAAAGAATCTAAGAAATAACTTTCTTTTACTTTCAATAATTAATTAACCTTTTAACGGTTTTTAGTATATTTGTTACTACACACTTAAACTAAACAACCATGAAAAAGATAGCGTTATTACTTTTCGTTTTAGCAAACTTTACATTTGTTCAGGCACAAAATACAGAAAAAGAATTAATTCAGAATACAGAAAAAGCGGTAAAAAAAATAAATGACACGATTGAAGGCGAAGGCTGGAAGACAAAAGGAACAGTATCCCTTTTATTGAATCAATCAAGTTTTAACAACTGGTTAGCAGGAGGTGAAGATAGTTTTTCAGGGACACTCGGAATTAATTACGACTTCAATTATAAAAAAGAGGATGTAACTTGGGACAATAAACTTCTGGCATCTTACGGACTTCTACAGACAAAAAATGCGGACTTTGGAAAAAAGACCGATGATCGTTTAGAGTTTAATTCAATTGTTGGAAAAAGGGCTTTTGGAGAATGGTATTATTCATTCTTTTTAAACTTCAGAACTCAGTTTACGACAGGTTATATCTATGGTCAGGACGTAAACGGTAAAGAAATCAGAACCGAGAATACCAAATTCATGTCTCCGGGATACCTTACTGTAGGTCCTGGTATTTACTGGACAAAAGACGATAATTTAAAAGTAAACTTTGCACCCTTAACCTCAAAATTCACATTTGTAGATAGTGCTTACACTTCCGGAATCGATCAAACGACAGGCCTGCCTTATGTTGATGGTGATTATTTTGGTGTAGATGCCAATAAAAGCATGCGTTACGAGCTAGGTTTTTATGCTTCGCTATATTACAAATTGGCCATCATGACCAATGTCACCGCTGAAAATACGCTGAATTTATATTCTAATTACTTAGAAGATCCTCAAAATGTAGACATCAATTATTCTTTGAATGTCATCATGAAAGTAAACAAATATTTATCGGCTAATTTAGCATTCCAGGCCATTTATGATGATAATGCTTTTAAGGGATTTCAAACCAGAGAAGTGTTTGGTTTAGGAGTTAACTTTGGGTTTTAATATTTAGAAGCAACACAATTGCTTTTTATATGAGCACCATTTCCCACCATTCACTATATCTTTCCTTGCTATAAAGAAGGCAAGGAAACAATATAGCTTCTGTCTGGGCTAAATACAAAATTCGGCTTTTAAATTTTTAAAAAATATAAACGGCTTTTGAATTAATCAAAAGCCGTTTTTTTATTCTTCTTCTTTCTCAATGGCATCCTTATAATCCGGATACAAAAACTTATTATAAGGAAATCTGGTAATATGAATCTGTCTTACTGCTTCATAAACCCTTTCTCTGAATTCTTCAAAATTCTCTTTATGGGTAGCAGAAATAAACAAAGCATTATCTTCGCCTAAACGATGCATCCAGGTTGTTTTCCACTCATCAAGTGTGTAGTGTCTTGGTGTCTTTTCAGTCATTAAATCATCATCATCAATTTTCAGATGTTTGTAAGCATCAATTTTATTGAAAACCATAATAACTGGTTTTTCATGTGCTTTAATATCCTGCAACGTCTGATTTACAGAGGCAATATGATCCTCAAATTCAGGATGTGATATGTCTACAATGTGTAGCAATAAATCGGCTTCGCGAACTTCATCCAGTGTACTTTTAAACGAATCTACCAATTGTGTTGGCAGTTTTCGAATAAAACCTACTGTGTCTGAAAGTAAAAAAGGCAGATTTTTAATGACTACTTTTCGAACGGTAGTGTCTAAGGTTGCGAACAATTTATTCTCAACAAAAACATCACTTTTACCTATTGCATTCATCAATGTTGATTTTCCAACATTCGTATAACCGACAAGGGCTACACGTACCATCGCACCACGATTACTGCGCTGAACGCCCATTTGTTTATCAATTGTTTTGATTTTATCTTTTAGTAATGAAATACGATCACGAACAATACGTCTGTCTGTTTCAATCTCGGTTTCACCGGGACCACGCATACCAATACCACCCTTTTGACGCTCAAGGTGAGTCCATAAGCCAGAAAGTCTTGGTAACAAATATTGACATTGTGCGAGTTCTACCTGTGTTCTTGCATACGATGTTTCGGCTCTTTGAGCAAAAATATCCAGAATCAGATTGGTTCTGTCAAGGATTTTACAGTCGATAATTTTAGAAATGTTTTTTTGTTGTGACGGCGTTAATTCATCATCAAAAATTAAAGTTGAGATACCATTTTCTTTTACAAAAAGATTGATTTCATCTATTTTTCCCGTACCTACAAAAGTCTTCGGATTCGGGCGTTCCATTTTTTGCGAAAAACGTTTAATGACTTCACCTCCGGCAGTAAAAGTCAAAAACTCTAATTCATCCAGATATTCGTTAAGTTTTTCCTCACTTTGATTTTGAGTTACGATACCAACAATGGCTGTTTTCTCAAAATTGATAACTTCTTTTTCTAACATAGCTTTGAATAAGATACAAATTTAATGATTTGTAAGACACTAACGCTTATAGAATTTTGTTTTTAAGTTCTATTTAAGAATTTGTTATTTTAAAAAAAATAAAAACCATTTAGAATTTTGATTTCTAAATGGTTTAAGAAAACTGAAAATACAGTTTTTATTCGTAGATAAATGTTTTTTCCGTTTTTACAATTCCATTTTCTTCAATTTGAGAACAGGATATCGGGAAATTTAATTTGTTGTATTTGTATTTTCTGCTTACGGCAACCAAAGAAGAAGACGAAGGACTAAAATTCATTTCGTTATTATAGGAGATCGCTTCAAAGCTAAATTCATCCTCATGGTAGGAAATCATGGGCACAATTACTTTATAGTTATCTCCAAAAAGGTTTTGAACAATCAATTGATCTACAGATTTTTTATCATCAAAAGTATACGTTTTAGAGATCTTATCTCCAACTAAGCCTTTGTGCCTGGATACATTATCATTTACATAAACGTATTCAATTTTACCTATAATGGCTTTGTTTCGGTCACGTGAAGTACGTCTTACAATAATTCCGTTTTCAACGACATATTCGATATCTTCTAGTACATTCTGGTGGTTTGTGCTTTTCTTTGTTATCGCTTTAATTCTGGCGCCATCGTAATTAAAAGTCACAGTTTTGGTTATGTAATCGCTACCTTCATGATACTTACTTACAAATTTTGTAATATTGTTATCTGCGTCATAGGTATAATTGACAACTTCTTTCCAATCACTTCCAATTTTATCCTTAACAGTCATATCGAGTAATCCATTTTTATTATAAAAAAATTTCTGAATGACATCTGAAGTGGTGATGCTTTCGATTTTTCCATCTTTAAATAAAACGGTTTTGTTTACAATTTCACCATCTTTAGAATTTTGGTAATTTGTTTTTACAATGTTAATTTGTTTTAATCGAACCGGGCTGTCCTGACTGTACAATAAACTGGTAGAAATTATTGCAATAATGGCAAACAAGTAGATTTTTTTCATAAGATTTGTATTGATTTGGGAATGCCAAAATACAAAAATATGTCAAATTTTAACAATTTAAAGAGCAAAAAACATAATAATTAAATTTTTAAAAGTGTTCTGATCTGTAAACCAACTATTTATGATTTGTCTTTTTTGTTGTTATTTCTCACCAAACATTTTTACGTCATCGACCATAAATGCTCCATTAAGTGTCTTATCTTTTCCTGATCCTATGTATTTAAAAGCAATATTAATGTTTCCAGAATAAGCAGATAAATCGATCCCTCCAGAACTTATAAATTTACGTGTAGGCGTAGAAAGCGATGGTACAATAGCATTTAATTTTATCCATTTTGCTTTGGCTATATTTGATCCGTCAAAATTAGTTGAAACATAAACTTCTAATGCATTCAAAGTCGATTCGACTTTTAAATCATGTTGTGCACTTCTAAAAGAAAATACCGTATTTTTATAGTCCGTTAAGTTAATTTTCGGAGAAACGAGCCAGGCAATATTTTCGGCTGCTGTTGTGCTCGTTGTGTTAAACTCAGCATAACCGTTTCCTGCAGTAACCATCGTTCTCCATAATTTGGAGGCTTTCTCTACGATATTGCTCCATCCTGGCAGTGCAAAATTAACATTGTTTGTTACCGTTTGAAAATCTTCGGTAAAAAAAGGGATGTTGCTTTTTCCACCCATCACAACATCCTTTTCGGAACGGATCATTAACTGATAATCGGAAGCATATTTGGTTAAAATCCCGCGTACTTTTCCACTTCCTTCAGGAACTAAATGGGTTGAAAAATCAGCAAAACTGCTGGTTCTGAAAATGATTTGATTCCCGGTTTTATCCCTTAAATTCCAATTCGTAGCACCTCCAACATTGTTGGCTTCTTCAAAATAATGACGTCCAAAGGAAGCTTCGGTAAATTGTACATCAGATAATTCAATTAAAGTATTTAGTCTGCTTTCATCCAAAGCTTCTTCAATGGTAATTTGACTGACTAATTCGTTTTCATCAACCATGGTGCACGAAGCATTTAAAACATTTTTATATTCATTTTGAGAAATCCTTCCTACCGAAGCTGCTCCCGAAGTACCTTCATATAGGCTTCCAATTCGCATTCCGCCATAATATAAATCAGTAAACTGATCTTTTAGTTTGATGTAAACCTTATTTCCCACACGATAATCTACATAGGTATTGGTTGCATCTACAGAAATGCTGAATCCAATAGCGGGTTTGTTTT
This sequence comes from Flavobacterium sp. W22_SRS_FK3, assembly GCF_052113665.1. Lineage (NCBI taxonomy): Bacteria > Pseudomonadati > Bacteroidota > Flavobacteriia > Flavobacteriales > Flavobacteriaceae > Flavobacterium > Flavobacterium sp. W22_SRS_FK3. Next base: position 113,844 of record NZ_JBGQOF010000014.1, read on the forward strand.
TTGTTGCCAAAGTCTGAAGATAGATAGTCTTGAAAAAGTTTCCATTTTCATCACTTGAAACTACGTACGCTTCAATAATATCATCATAAACGTATTTTGTTGCAGTAATGGTTGCCGTTTTTAGAACATCTTCAACAGTTCTGTTTGTAGTTAAATCAGGTTGTGTGCATTCTAATTTTGGAATGGCAATATCTTCATTACAATTACAAAAAAGTAATAAGAACAGTAGAGCAAAGAGACTTTTATAGTTTTTTTTCATTAGAAATTGTTTTATAAATTAACATTCATGTTTACGAAATAGGTTCTTCCATATCCATAGAAATATTTGGAACCAAAAGAAGGAGTTCCGCTGGAAACATCCTGGTTTAACTCTCTGAAGTTTGAATTTCTTGCCTGTTCGAAACCGCCTGTTTTATACTTAAAATCAAGAACATTATTGATGCTGGCAAAAAGCCCAATTGTTTTGTTATAAATGCGCCATGATTTTCCGCCTGTCATATTTAATAGCGAAACAGGGCTTAGTTTTTCTTGCTTTAATAACACTTTTGCTCGTTCCTCTGATGCTTCTGGAAAATTGAAACCGCTGGTTGGATTAGTATAAAATCTAGACGTTCTTGTAATGGGAGAAACATCAACGTAACTGTTTGTAATGTAATTTATATTAGCAGAAATCCACCAGAATTTAGGATCACGATATTCCATTCCACATGAAAAAGCCTGTTGTGGCATTCCGGATTGTTTGTAATTTTTAAGAAATGATTTTCCAAAATCAAAAGTTGTTTTAGCATTGGCAATAGCTGCATTTGCATCATTGGTAATCATAACATTTGGATTGCTGTTATATTTGTAGTTTCCATAAGCGACAGATACATTGCTTTTAAAAGTAGATGAAATCGGATATTCGAAACTTACCTCGGCACCAATATTTTTCTTGTCTAAATTGGTTAGGGTCTGACTGACAAAGGCATCTGTATTATCGTAACCGGCACCGTTATCAAAGATACCTTCGGCATAAAAAAAAGATGTTTTAGTCGTGTTTTTTATGATTGCGTAATAACCGGTAATTCGCATTTTTAGTTTTGGTGAGTGGTAAACATAATTTACATCTGCAGTGTTTATGTTTTCATTTTCGATTCCGTTTACAATGGAATTGTTTAATCTGGAATTAGAAAAAGTATTTCGGAGTGAAGGCGCTTTGTTAAGGTGCATTCCGCTGAAAAAAAACCATTGCTTTCCTGAAATTTTATAAGTCAGTCCTCCTTTAAAACCAAAATTTTCAAAATTTACTTTTTCGCTTTTACCTAAAGAAGTATTTGGATAAATTCCGTTTTGATACAAACCTTCTCTTTGGTATTTTGAAGTTGAAAAAGAATTCCCCAAGTAAAAATCGATTTTTCTATAAGTAAATTTAAATTGTGTAAAGGCATCAGTTGTTGTTGCATAATAGTTAAAATTATAACCGTAGGTATCGCCGACTTTTACTTGTCTATTGGGATTTTTTAAATCAGATTGAGATTGATCTCCCTTATAAAATGAATCAATGTCTTCAAAATAAATGCCACCCAATAAATCCAGAAGATTTTGAAAATTATTTGATTTTAAGTTTTTAAAAAGTATTCCTCCGCTAAAAAATATATTTTCTGTAAGCTGGGTGTTGAGGTTTGAATTAAAAGCTAAAGTTTTATCGTCAGTCCTGTCTTCATAAATAACATAATGACTTTTTTCGGGTTCATATCCTGTAATAAGTCCTTCAGCATTAAATGTTGGTCTTTGATTGGCTTTGTAGATGGCTTCCCAATTGATTTGGGAATTTCCTAAAAATAATGTTTTGCTTTTTTCGGCATTTTCGTAATCCGGGGTAAATTCTCCTGAAAATTCTCCGTTGTCGGCGGCATAAAGTGAACTGAAATAGCTAGGTAATTTCCTGTAATAAGTTGGGTCAGGACTATCTGTATTTTGATAATCAAAATTGCTGTTGCCTACTTTTCCAAATTGGTACATAACTGCTGAGGTAAGATTGGCGCGGTCATTTATTTTAAAATAATGATTGAGCATTAACAAAGGTTCTTCGACGGTTTTTATTCTCGCATTTCGCTTTTCTCCATTTTGATATCCCCAATAAGAGTTGTATTTCTCCGCTTTTAATTCGGTTACTTCATTTGTATTTGGAGAATTTTTTCCGCGCGAGTTTGGGGTGTAAAAACCTGTAAAGTTTATGGAATGTTTCGTGCTTAATTTTTTTTCAACACTTATAAAAAAAGAGTTTGCATCATAATTTGTTCCTTCAAAATAGCCTTCATCAGCCCAGCGTTTTCCAATAGAAAAAACATAAGCCCAACCAGAAGTTTTCATTCCTGAAGCATAGGTAAGCATTGTTCTCCAGTTATAATTTGTATTTGTTCCTGAAAGAGATATTCTGGTTCCTTTTCTATAGGCTGACGCTTGTGTGAAAATTTGCTGGGTTCCTAAAATGCTTCCAAAAGTATAATCAGAAGGAGCAGCACCAATTGAAAATTCCTGATTTCGAAGTACATCGTTTAATCCTCCCCAATTATTCCATTGTGGTCTGCCGTCATAAATTCTATTCATTTTTACGCCATTCAGCATCATGGTTGCATTTTCGCTGTCTAATCCACGAACACTAAATCTTGCCTGGCCCCAATTGAAAGCGGCTGCCTGCAAAAAGGCATCTTTTGAAGATTGTAAAAGTCCGGAGGTGGTTTCTGAAGAACTGTTATCTTCTTCCAAATCACTTTCTAAAAGCGAAATAGTAGTGTTTTGCAGATTTACTGTTTGGTCTTCATCTAATAATAAGATTCCCAGATTTACTGTTTGTCCAACATTAGAATTAACTTTTAGCAGTAAATCTTTATAACCCTGACTGTGGATTAAAAGTAATTGTTCTCCATTGATGTTAGAAACTAATTCGAAAGTTCCATCTTTTTTTGTGAGTTGCATTAAAGTTGAATTTTGAATACTCACAATTGTATTCTCTAAAGGATTTTGAGTTTTAGTGTCAATAATCTGTCCTGAAAAAACAGTTTCTCTTTGGGCAGACGCAATTTTGAAAGTCAAAAGAAGTATAAGAATAAATGATTTTTTATGCATGAAAACGAATTTGTTAAAAAAAACCCTTTTCTTTTAGTAGAAAAGGGTGTAATACTTTTAGCTGAAATTTTGAAAAAAAAATTTCAGCTAAAAAATCAAATTGGATTTTGGAAAAAAGTTTGAAAAATGAGGTAGAATGTGGTATTAGAAATTTCTCAAACAAAAAAATATTGTTAAAATAGGTATGAATTGTATTACAAAGATACTGTAAAAAAATGTTTTTACTTCTTTTTACTTGTTAAAAAAATACTTAAAAATAAAATTTTAAATAACACCTTGAGGATGAGTTGAAACAGAATAGTTTTTATTCTGATACTTTAATTTTAGAAACCATAAAAGCGATTAAAACACCAAATATTCCGATAAAGGCAAAAGAAAACTGAAGTCCAAAAGTTTGTGCAATATGTCCAATTACGGGAGGCCCAATAAGAAAGCCAAGAAAACTGATGCTTGAAACAATAGTAAGTGCTTCCCCAGCAGAAACAGTTGTGTTTTTTCCGGCAACACTATAAACGGTAGGAACAATAGTTGAAACCCCCAAACCAACAAGCATAAAAGCAACTGTACAAGGTATAATATAAGGAAAAATAACAGCGGTAAAAAGACCAATAGAAATCATCCAGCCACTAATCTGCATAACAAGTTCACGGCCAAATTTATTATTCATTGCATCTCCGATAAATCTTCCGCCAGACATCATAATCATAAATGAGGTGTAACCTAAAATCACCAATGCCCCAGGAGCTTTAACGATTTCTTTAAAATAAATTCCGCTCCAGTCAAACATAACTCCTTCGCTTGCCATACTGCAAAATCCAATAACGCCAAGCCATAATAAGGCGGTATCAGGTTTGGTAAATAATTTTTTACTTTCTTTTTGTGGTTTAATTTTTTCTTTTGCTTTAATTAAAAATTTAAAATTAAAAGCAACCAGTACTAAAACAAGCACTCCTACAATTATAAAATGATGGTAAGGTGTTAAATGAAGAGCAAGCATGCCAAGACCTACTAATGCACCAGTAAATCCGGCAAAACTCCACATGCCATGAAAAGAAGACATGATGTTTTTTCTGAAAAGAGTTTCGGTATAAACACCTTGGGTATTCACAGCGATGTTGGCTAAATTTCCGAAGATACCAAAAGTGAACAAACCTAAAGAAAGCTGTAAAGCACTTGCCGCCAAACCTAAATTTGTGAGGCTGAAAACATACATTATTAAAGAAAAAACTAAAATGTGGTGACTTCCAAATTTGGTTACCATTTTGCCCGAAAAAGGCATAACGATTAATTGTCCTACGGGCAAAGCAAAAAGCACGGAGCCTAATTCTCCTTCGCTTAAATGTAACGATGTTTTGATGTCCGGAATCCTGCTTGCCCAGGTGGCAAAACATAAACCCATTCCAAAATAAAATGTTCCAACAGCAAAACGAATTCTGTTTAAATAAGAAAGTTTGGCTTCCCTATAGACTTTTTTGATTTTTCCTTTGGTTTGGAAAAGGGTTAATGGATTGAAATCTATCACAAAAAGGTATTTAAATTTGTATATACAAAGGTATTAAATTCCTGTTTTGTAGTCCAATATAGCACCAGTTACTGCTAAATTTACAACGTTATTGTTTATAAATTGTGAATTTTATACCCTTAAAGCTCCTCTAAAACCTCTGGCAGCATAATAAGATTGTGCACCATTGTGATATACGAATACGGTATTATAGCGAAAATCAGCAAAAAGAGCGCCTCCTAAATTTCTAATTTCTGAAGGGGTTTTTATCCAGCTGGATGTTTTTTCATCAAATTTTCCAAGCTGTTGTAACTCCCGGTATTGATCTTCTGTTAAAAGTTCAATGCTCATGTTTGCTGCCATATCAATAGCATTATTTTCAGGTTTAAATTCTTTTCTCGAATCCTGCGCTTCACGATCAAAACAAATGCTTCTGCGTCCTTTTGGGCTTTCTGTCGAACAATCATAAAAAATGAATTCGTCTGTCTTTTTATCATAAGCAACAACATCTGGTTCACCGCCGGTTTTCTCCATTTCGTTGAGTGACCATAATTTTTCGATGTTTGCTTCAAGTTTTTCCTGCACTTTATCCCAAACGAGTCCTTCATGACGGTTGCTGTTTTTCTCAAAACGGGTTTTTAAAGTTTTAAGCAGGTCTTCACGTTCTTCCGGTACCAATTGTTTTTTGTTTTCCATGTCAGAAAGATTTTTGTTACAAATCAATTATCTTTTTTTGCAAATTGCTCGCAATCGCTGCTTCGATAATCTGCATTACTTTTATACCGTCCTGTGCAGTTACGGGTTCTGGTTTGTTGTTTGCAATAGCCTCGTAAACACCATTAAAATATTCAAAATAATTGCCCTGAAGTGTTTTGATTTTTTCACGAACTATTTTCCCGTCAATTTCTGTATGCAAAAGCCCTTCAAAACCGTCTAATTCTGTTCCCCAGGACTCAAGATTTGGTTTTTTACCAATTTTCAATTCGTCTTCCTGAACATCACCGCGAGTCTTTAAGAAAGAGCCTTTTTTTCCGTGAATGGTATAAGCAGGATTTGCTTCTCTGACAAAAAAACTGGCTTTCAAACGAACTCTGAAATCTTCATAAATCAAAACTAAATCAATCCAGTCATCTACCAAAGAGTTTTCTCTGGTATAACGAATGTCGCCAAAAACTGACTTTGGTGAGCCAAACAAACAAATGGCCTGATCAATTAAATGGGGTCCTAAATCTTTTAAAATTCCGGCGCCATCATTCACGGTTTCCTTATGCGCTTTTGGACTTAAAATTGGATTGTATCTGTCAAAATGAAATTCGGCTTCGACCAAATCTCCCAAGAGACCATCTTTAATTACTTTTTGAATGGTTTTAAAATCGCTGTCCCATCTTCTGTTTTGGAAAACGGCCAATTTTAATCCTTTTTCTTTGGCTATTGAGGCTAATTCTTCAGCTTCGGCAACGGTTGTGGTAAAAGCTTTTTCTACCACTGCGTGTTTTCCTGCCAATAGTACTTTTTTTGCATATTCGTAATGTGTGCCAACCGGTGTATTTACAATTACTAAATCAACATCATCTGATAATAATGCATCAATTGATGGATAACTTTTTACAGTTGGATAATCTTCCTGAATGAGTTTTTTGGTCCTTTCCCAAGATCCTAATAATTCAAAACCGGTATGAAGGTCTAAAAAAGGAGCATGAAAAACTTTTCCCGACATTCCGTATGATAATAGTGCTGTTTTTATTTTTTGCATTTTGTAATAGGTTTAATTTTTTAAAACTATGTTTCTAATTTCAACACATGAAACATAGAATGATTTATTTATAAAAAAAAGTAATTTCAAAAAATACGTTTTTTAGACATAGCGCTGTGTCTTTATGAAAGAGTAACGCCTTTTCCAAAAAAGAAAATCAATGATTATGTGTGTTAAAAAAATAGTTATCGTGTTTTGGCTCGTTCGTATTGTTTAGGCCATTCAATATCATCGTTTAGTTCATTGGCGAAATCCAAAGGTAAGTTAGGATTTCTAAGTGATTCTCTGGCAAACAAAATTAAATCGGCCTGATTGTTATTTAGAATTTCTTCGGCTTGTTCGGCTTCTGTAATTAAACCAACAGCTCCGGTTAAAATAGTGGCTTCTTTTTTAACTTTTTCTGCGAAAGAAACCTGATAGCCCGGTCCAATTTCAATTTTTTGATGCGAAACCAATCCGCCTGACGAAACATCAATTAAGTCTGCTCCTTTTTCTTTTAAGATTGCCGAAAGTTTAACCGACTCTTCGGGATTCCATCCGCCTTTTGCCCAGTCGGTTGCCGAAATTCGGACAAACAAAGGCAAATCCGAAGGCCATTCTGATTGAACTGCTTCGAGAATTTCCAAAGTAAAACGGATTCGGTTTTCGAAACTCCCGCCATATTCATCGGCTCTTAAATTCGTTAATGGTGACAAAAACTGATGTAATAAATAACCGTGTGCCGCATGAATTTCGACAACCTGATATCCGGCTTCAACAGCTCTTTTGGTGGCAGCCTTAAAATCTGAAATTACTTTTTGAATTCCATTTTTGTCTAAAGCCACAGGAGGGTAGGGCTCATTTTCATGGTAAGGAACGGAGCTCGGAGCAACGGTAGTCCAGCCAATATTTGATACATCTAACTTTTTATTGCCTAACCAGGGCTCAGAGACACTGGCTTTTCGTCCGGCATGAGCGAGTTGAATTCCCGGAACCGAATTTTGAGAGACAATAAATTCGTTAATGGTTTTTAATTTTTCAATGTGTTCGTCTTTCCAGATTCCTAAATCGGCAGGAGAAATTCGACCTTCAGGAGAAACCGCTGTAGCTTCCTGAATGATCAATGCCGCACCTCCGCTGGCACGAGTCCCTAAATGAACTAGATGCCAGTCGTTTGCAAATCCGTCGACTGAAGAATACTGGCACATAGGTGAAATAACGATTCTGTTTTTTAAAGTGATTTTTTTTATGGTAATTGGAGAAAATAATATTGAAGCCATATTTGTAACTTTTAATGGTTATGAGCTACCAATTAGAAACGATAGCCTTAAAAAAGTAAAGTTACAGCATCTTCGTAAAAGTAGAAATCCAAATGTTTATTAATTAACAAACATTTAAAACCTTATGTATTATATTGCGCTATCAAATTAAAATAGAAACGTTACTTTTGTGCGTTAAATTAAGAACTAAAAATACAAAATGGATATAGTTATCAAACTCTCTCAATTTCTATTGAGTTTATCTTTACTTATTATTCTTCACGAATTAGGACATTTTATTCCTGCTAAATTATTTAAAACCAGAGTCGAAAAATTTTACTTGTTTTTTGATGTTAAATATTCACTGTTAAAAAAGAAAATTGGTGAAACTGAATACGGAATTGGCTGGCTGCCGCTTGGAGGTTATGTAAAAATCTCCGGAATGATCGACGAAAGTATGGACAAAGAGCAAATGGCTCTTCCTCCGCAGCCTTGGGAATTTCGTTCGAAACCAGCCTGGCAACGTTTAATTATCATGTTAGGTGGTGTTACGGTAAACTTTATATTGGCTTTTATTATATATATAGGAATGGCTTTTGTTTATGGGGATACTTATGTAGCAAATGCCGATTTGAAAGATGGTATTTGGGTAACCAATCCGGCGATTGAAAAGGTAGGAATTAAAACAGGAGATAAAATAATTTCGATAGACGGTCAGAAAATTGAGAATTTTGACGATGACACCAATCTGAAGGTAGTCATGGCGAAAGAGATTTTGATCGAAAGAAACGGACAGCAGCAAACGGTCAAAATACCTACAGATTTTATTGATAACCTGTCAAAACATGAAAAAGGTTTATTGATTAGTCCAAGAATGCCTTTTGTTATTGGAAGCATTGAAGATGATTCACAAAATACTTCGCTTAAACCAAAAGATTTGCTTATCACATTAAATGGCCAAGAGGCAAGATATTACGATCAGGTTAAAATAATTTTGAATGCAAATAAAGGAAAAACAATTCCTGCGGTTGTTTTACGTGATTTAAAACAAACACCAATTGCGGTTAAGGTTTCTGCTAAAGGAACTTTAGGTGTTGTTTCAGGAGGTTTAGACATTAAGTCATTAGAGAGATTAGGTTATTATAAAATTAGCACCAAAGAATATAGTTTTGCTGAGTCTATTCCGGTTGGTCTGGTAAAAGGTAAAAACAAATTGGTTGATTATGGAAAACAACTGAAAATGATTTTTAATCCAGAGACCAAAGCATATAAACAAGTTGGTGGTTTTGCCGCAATTTTCAACATTTTTCCTGAATCTTGGAGTTGGGAAACGTTCTGGTCAATTACCGCTTTATTATCAATTATGCTGGGAGTAATGAATTTATTGCCAATTCCTGCCCTTGACGGAGGTCATGTGATGTTTTTATTATACGAAATAATCAGCGGTAAAAAACCGAGTGATAAATTCCTTGAAAACGCCCAAATTGTTGGTTTCGTTATACTTATATCGCTGCTTTTGTTCGCTAACGGGAACGATATTTACAAAGCAATTGTCAAGTAAAAAAAATATTTTTTAAAAAGAGTTAAAATATTTTTGGGGAATTAAAAATTCAACTATATTTGCACTCGCTAAAAAGAGCAACAACTTCCTCCTTAGCTCAGTTGGTTAGAGCATCTGACTGTTAATCAGAGGGTCCTTGGTTCGAGCCCAAGAGGGGGAGCA
>NZ_JBGQOF010000015.1:0-120783 GCF_052113665.1 Flavobacterium sp. W22_SRS_FK3
TAATATATTACAATAAGATTCCACACCTTATATGTATAAAAAACAAAAACCGACAAGTTTAAAAAAAAATGTCGGGTTCAATATTGTATTATATATTGTTTTTATTTCTTATTTTTAAGTTCATTAATTGTTTGTACAAAAGCTTGAACTGGCTGAGCTCCTGAAACAGCATACTTTCTATCAAAAACAAAAAATGGAACACCTTGTACTCCAATTTCCTGTGCTTCGGCAATATCAGTTTTTACATCATTTAGATATATGTTTTCATTTTCTATTACTTCACTAACTTCATTAGCATCTAATCCCGCCTGTATTCCTAATTCTATTAAAGTTGAACTATCATTTAAATCCCTTCCTTCTGTAAAATATGCCCTAAAGAAAACCTCTTCCATTTGATCTCCTAATTTTTTAGTTTTAGCTAACTGAATGATTCTATGGGCAGTCAATGAATTTGAAATAATCGTTTTCTCAAAATGATAATTCAAACCAACACTTTTTGCTCGTTCAGCAACTCCTTTATGCATTTCTTTTGATTGCTCAAGCGAAATACCTTTTCGCTCAGCCAAAAAAGTGTAGACATCTTTGTTTGCCTGTGGAGTGATTGAAGGATCAAGCTGAAAACTTTTCCATTCAATTTCAAATTCATCATTTGGAAACTCAGTTAAAGCTGCTTCCATCTGTCTTTTTCCTATATAACAAAACGGACACATGATATCCGACCAAATTTCTATTTTCATATCACAAAAATAATCAATATCCTGAGATGTATTTTTCTATTAAGAAAAAAATAAGAATCCTGATACTTCTGGTAATTTATACTGAAAAATAAAAAACCGCAATTCTGTTAAAAGAATTGCGGTTTCTCGGTATAAAAAATGGTTGGTTAATAGCGATATTTTTTTTTTACAATGATATGTCTTTAATCTGAAACTAAAAAAGATCCCTGTAACAAAAAGAACTTTTGATGTTAACTATTTAACATCACGGGCATTACCAACATTGTAGCGGTTTCTCCTTCTTCTAAACCATCAACAGGAGTTAGAATCCCAGCTCTGTTGGGCAATGACATCTCTAACATGATCATATCGGATTGAAGGTTAGTCAGCATTTCAGTTAAAAAACGGGAATTAAAACCAATTTGAAGATCATCTCCCTGATAATCACAAGTCAATCTTTCTTCTGCTTTGTTTGAATAATCAATATCTTCTGCAGAAACATTTAATTCTGCTCCGGCGATTTTTAAACGAATCTGGTGTGTTGTTTTGTTTGAAAAAATTGCCACACGACGAACTGAGCTTAAAAATAAAGAACGATCAATCATTAATTTGTTTGGATTTTCTTTTGGAATTACCGCTTCATAATTTGGATATTTTCCATCAATCAAACGACACATTAAAATATAGTTATCAAATGAGAATGTCGCATTTGAATCGTTGTATTCAATTTTAACCTCAGCATCAGAACTTCCTAAAATACTTTTCAAGATATTTAAAGGTTTCTTTGGCATAATAAAATCAGCAACCTGCGATGCTTTTACATCTGTTCGTGCATACTTTACCAATTTGTGAGCATCTGTTGCCACAAAAGTTAAGCCTTCCGGAGAAAACTGAAAGAAAACTCCAGACATTACCGGACGCAAATCATCGTTTCCAGCTGCAAAAATTGTTTTACTTATTGCAGTTGCAAGTACATCTGCAGGAACCAAAGTTACCGACGGATCGTCAAGATTTACTGATTTAGGAAATTCTTCTCCGGCAGCATACGCTAATGCATATTTTCCTGAATTAGAACTAATTTCAACTGTATTATTATCTTCAACTGTAAAGGTTAAAGGTTGTTCCGGAAATGTTTTTAAAATTTCAAGTAAAAGTTTTGCAGGTACAGCTACGCTTCCTTTACTCTTAGAATCGATTGATAATGTTGCTGACATTGTGGTTTCAAGATCTGATGCTGAAACTGTCAACTCATTATTGTTTAGTTCAAATAAGAAGTTGTCTAAAATAGGCAACGTATTGTTGCTGTTAATTACACTACCTAAAACTTGTAATTGTTTTAATAAGTACGAACTCGATACTATAAATTTCATCTGTCTGTTTTTAATTTTTGAGCCTATTTTCCTAAAATATAGGGATTACAAATATATCGTAAACATTCTTAGTTTTACAATTTTTTTATTAACATCTATTTACTGTATTTTCTTTTTCGAATATAAGTAAACACAAGTCCAAAAACCAATAAAATAAGGATTGGAAGTCCGATAGTTATGAATTGTGTTTGTGTATAGTTTTCATAAACTTTCTCTTTATCCAATAAAGGTAAATCTAAATCTTTGCTTCTAATGTTGATAAGTCCGGTATCATCTAACAAATAATTGACACAATTCATTATAAAATCCTTGTTGTCATATAAATTTCCTGAACGCTGATCGTAACCTAATTCTACCGGCATCCTATTTTTATCCAATTGATTTTTAGCTACATCGCCATCAGAGACAACAATCATTTTAGTTGGTTTTCCGTTTGTTAAAAATGTATTTTCCTTGAAAGCCAAAACACGATTTTCAAAAGCAGAATGAAAACTTCCTTCTAATAAAACCGACAGCGGTAAATTTCCTTTATTAAGATAATCTTTTGGAGAAGTTTGCTCAGAGACAATATCTAAATTAACTTCTACAGGCGCTCCAATTTTTTTAGAGTAAGGTGATGACTGCAATAAAACCGTTTTTTTGATTCCGTTTTTCAATGTATCGATCGGGCTTGCAAAGTCAAATTTGATTCCGCCTAAGTTTTTTACAATCGGATGCTTGCTTTCTGGTGACACAAGCGGAGCAAATTTCCAAATAAAATCCTGGTACTGTGTTGCACTTCCTTCTTCTCCTGTTGCCAGTTTTATTGGACTCCCTTGTTCATCTTTTATCAAATCAGCATTAATTCGAAATCCATATTTAAAAAACATATCATTTAAATTCAAATCTCGTGGATATGCCAATGTAGAACCCGACTGATTGTACAAACTATCCATATCTGCTGCTACCTGGTCAATTAACCATAAAGTTTTACCTCCATTCATGATAAATTGATCTAAAACCTGCTTCTCTTCATCAGAAAATGTTTCGGTAGGTTTTGCGATAATAGCTAAATCATATTTTTTTAATGCGTTTAAGGTTTGGTTAGGATTTTTAGCAACAGAATCTAATGTAAAAGGTCCAATATAATAGCTTTCCCTAATTTGCATCAACATTTTGGCAACATGAATTTCCTTCATTTCACCATTTCCTTTAATAATGGCAACTTTCTTTTGCTTGTCTTTGGTAATTTTATTAATACCATCAGCAATGGAATATTCTAAATGCTGAATTGATCCTTTAACTTTTTGCTCCGTGGTTGCTCCCATAATATTTTTCAATAATGGAATATTCACTTCTTTATTATTGTAAACTGCAATTGCCCAAGGAAAAACCATTGCCTGAGATTGTTTTCCTTTATCATCAACAGTAATATTTATTGGTGTAAGCCCTTTTTGATACAAAGACTTTATCAAATCCATGCTTTCGTTCTCGTTTTCCAGAGGATTTACAAATTCAAAAACAATATTTGAATTATAAGCCTGAAATTCTTCTAATAATTGTTTTGTTTCTTGTTGCAAGCGCCTAAAGTCTGCAGGCAAATCGCCTTGCATGTAAATCTTTATCGATAACGGATTTTTAACCTGTTTAACAATTTGCAAAGAAGTTTCGGATAAAGTATATCGTTTGTCTTTGGTTAAGTCAAATCGGTAAAAAAATAAAGTTCCTAATACATTTAGGAAAACTAAAACAAAAATAGTTATCCATAATGTTTTGATATTTATTTGAGTAGATGCTTTCATTAGGCTTTAAAAGATTTTAATTGATAAACTGTAAAAGACAAAAACAGAACCGTAATACTTAAAAAATAAATTACATCCCGCGTGTCAATTACTCCCCTACTCATACTTTTAAAATGATTCTGCATACCCAAGACAGGTATAATGTTTGAAAAACCAGGGATTAGAGAGGCTAAGCCTTCAAATCCAAAATAAAAGAAAAAACATAAAAAAACGGAAATAATAAAAGCTACTATTTGATTTTCTGAAAGGGTCGAAGTAAAAATTCCGATAGCCGTGTAGGAGGCAATTAGAAATAGTAATCCAAAATAAGAACCAATCGTGCTCCCCATGTCGATATTGCCTTCGGGAAATCCCAAATCAGAAATTACTTTTACATAAACAAACGTTGGTATAATTGCCAGAATAATCAAGAATGCAGCACCTAAAAACTTACCGTTCACGATTTGCCAAATCGATAATGGTTTGGTCAAAAGCAATTCAAGTGTTCCTTGTTTTTTTTCATCAGAGAAACTTCTCATTGTAACTGCCGGAATTAAGAAAATCAGAATCCACGGTGCCAAAATAAAAAACGGAGTTAAATCGGCATAACCGGCATTTAGTATATTGTAGTCCCCTTCAAAAATCCATAAAAATAGTCCGTTGCTGATTAGGAAAATCGCAATGACCAAATAGCCAATTGGAGAACCAAAAAAGGATTTTATTTCTCGTAAAATGATTGATTTCATGTAAAAAACATTTATTCGTTTAATCGTTAATTTTTTATTTGTATTACTCTAAACTTACAAGTTTGTCAACACTCCAGGCTTCGGGTTTTGCATTGAAAAGCTTTTTGTAAAATTCCAAACCGAATTAAAAAGTTCAGATTGCCGATAGTTTTCCTAATCGGCTTCAGTTTCCCAATAACTGTATGTAAAAAATACGCATTTGTCATTTTTATCCTGATACAATTCTAAAAAACGATTTCCTTCTGCATTTCGTATTTTGTCTTTCATGATTTCAAAATTCTCCAGAAAATCAGGGATTTTTTCTTCATGAAAACTCATTTTTACTATTCTGACGAACATATATTTTTTGATTCAATTTGAATGCAAATGTATTTTATTTTAATCAAATTATTAACTCAAAAATTGCACCGTAATTACATCCCTGTAATTCAATCCTAAAAGGCTATTTGCGGAACCCACACTTGAAGGATTACTTCTAAAAATAGCTATTTCGAGAAAACCTGCTTCATTAAAAACAGCCAATTTTTCGCCTTCATACGTTTTTATAGGATATTTATCAGAATTCGCAATAGCAGAATAGTTTGGCAAAATTGTTTTTATACTTTTAGGTTTCATAACAATCTCGTATGAACGTCCTTTAGCAACATCCAAAAATTGTTTTTTTGAAATATTCGTTACTACATTTCCAAAATGGTCTATATAAATAACGTAACCTTTAAGCGAGTTTCCGTCGTTGGAAACTACGGCTTGTAATTCGGTAATTTGTTTGATTTCTTTTATCTCTTTGCCAATAACATTTAATAAACCGCCTCTGGAAAGGTGGCAGGCTACTTTAATAAAAACATCCAAATCGCTGTATTCACTTGGAAAACGATCATGAATATTTATAGATACTATTTTTTGTGGAACTATTTTCTGTGTAAGCATACTTAAAATACCATTATCAGCACATACAAAATAATGATCGTTCCATTGCATGGCGATATGCTTATTCTCTTTATTCAATTCAATATCGACTCCTATTAAATGAACAGTTCCTTTTGGAAAACTTAAATACGAAGCACCAATAACGTAACTTGCTTCAGCAGTGTTAAATGGGTCAATATCATGCGAAATATCAATAATTTTTGCCTCTGCATGTTCAGAAAGAATTTTCCCCTTTAACGAACCAACAAAGTGGTCTTTCAAGCCGTAATCGGTAGTAAGGGTAATTATTGACATCATTTTGTTTATAACTATTGATAGTATTTAAATCTAAATTTCATTAAATTTGAGAAATGCAAAGCTAATAATACTAAATGCAAATTGAAAGAAAGAAAAGACAAATCGCATTTAAAGATATAAACAGACCCGACAGCCACCGATTTATAAAAACAGATTTATATTTAATTTAAAACTACCTCATTTGAACGAAAGAATAATAGAGCTCATAGACATCGCTCCAAAAGACTTTTGGGGCGCTCAAGACACTCATCTTGAAATAATTAAAAAGTACTACCCAAAGCTTAAAATAGTAGCAAGAGGGACGACTTTGAAAGCATTTGGCGAAAAAGAAGTTTTAGATGAATTCGAAAAGAGATTTCAAAGGCTGATGCTCCATTTTACCCGATATAACAACATTGACGATAATGTAATTGAACGTGTAATTATGAGTGATGGTCAGGATGAAAGAAAATCATACGATCATGACAAAATATTGGTTCATGGTGTTGGCGGTAAGATTATTAAAGCCATGACTCCAAACCAGCAATTACTGGTAGATACCATTAAAAAAAATGACATGGTATTTGCAATTGGACCCGCCGGAACAGGAAAGACCTATACAGGTGTGGCAATGGCGGTAAAAGCACTTAAAGAAAAGGAAGTAAAAAGGATCATATTGACGAGACCGGCTGTAGAAGCTGGAGAAAATTTAGGTTTTTTACCCGGCGACATGAAAGAAAAACTCGATCCATATATGCAGCCTCTTTATGATGCTTTGCGCGATATGCTGCCAAACGAAAAGCTCGAAGATTACATTTTGAAAGGAATTATTCAGATTGCTCCATTGGCCTTTATGCGTGGCCGTACATTAGATAATGCTTTCGTAATTCTGGATGAAGCACAGAATACTACCCACTCACAAATGAAAATGTTTTTAACCCGTATGGGGAAAAATGCCAAATTTATGATAACCGGTGATCCTGGGCAGGTCGATTTGCCACGCAGGACTATTTCTGGTCTTAAAGAAGCAATTTTGGTTCTGAAAGACATTGACGGAATTGGAATTATTTATCTGGATGATAAAGATATCGTACGCCACAGATTAGTTAAAAAAGTAATTGACGCTTACAAACAAATAGAAAATCACGATTAATTTTATAAAATGTCAAATGTAAATCGTGAAATGTGTTTTGACATTATTAATATTCGTTTTATACATATCTTTTATTGAAATGTGTAAAACGAATATTTTTTTTGAATCAGTTTAAACTAACAAAAATGAAACAATTAGATGATTTCTACTTAAAACAATACGAACCTGTAAAAGCCGTGTTTCTTGCTTTAAAAGAAATTATTCTAAAACAAGACGATGATATTACCCATATCCTAAAATACGGGATGCCTTTTTTTTGTTACAAAGGAAAAATGTTCTGCTATTTATGGATTCATAAAAAACTGAAACAGCCCTATATAGGAATTGTAGAAGGAAAACATTTTGATGAACCGTATTTAATTCCGGAAGCCCGTTCCCGAATGAAAATTATGTTGTTTAATGCTGATGAAGATTTGCCTTTAGAGCAGATTAAATTTGTTATTCAAAAAGCATTGAATTTATACAAATCAGGAAGCATAAAAGTTTAAAAAAATGAAAAAAAGTATTTATCTAAATAGTTAAATAAATAATAAACTTGCCGGTTTTGTAGCTTTACCGACTGGTAATTTTTGCTCCACCGGTCATAAAACCGTAAATTTGCGTTTCATAAATATTTGATCTTTAATATGACAAAGCTTAAAAATATAAAAGTTGTTGTAAGCGATTTAGACGGAACCTTACTCAACCCACAACACAAAATTTCAGATTACACCAAATCCATTTTTCAGGAACTTCACAATCAAAATTACCTTATTGTTGTTGCTACAGGCCGTCATCATCTTGATGCAATGGCCATCATTGAAACGCTTGGAGTACCGGTATATTTAGTGAGTTCAAACGGAGCCAGGATCCATTCGCCAGAGAAAAAAGAACTTTTTTCATTTAATTTAGACAGTGAAGTTGTAAAAAACGCTTTAAACGTTGATATTGACCCTGAAATTACAGTAGTTTTATTTAAAGAAAATGTCTGGCAGACCAATAAAATAAATGAAAAAATAAATGCTTTTCAATCCGAATTAAAGTATCATCCTGAATTGGTAGATTATAAAAAACTGGAAGATTTTGGTGCCATTAAAATTTTCTTTTCCTGTGAAAATCATGAAAAATTAGTCCAATTAAAAGATGCGGTGCTGGCGAATTCTTCGGAACATCTGCATCATGCGTTTAGTTTGCCGACTTGCTTGGAATTTATGGACAAATCGATTGACAAAGCAGTAGCCATTGAAAGAGTACTTGAAAGAGAAGGATTTACAATAAAAGAAGCTGCTGCCTTTGGAGATGGTTTCAATGATGTTCAAATGTTATCGGCATCCGGAAAAGGCTTAATTATGGGTAATGCACCTGCATTACTAAAAGAAACTTTACCTGATTTAGAAATTGTAAAAACAAATGCAGAAGATGGAGTAGCTAAATACATTGCCTCGAAAATTTTAGATAAATTTTTCGCAAGTACTTAGTTGTTAATGTTTTAAACTTAAAAATGTGTTAATTGATGATAATTTTATAATTTTATAAAAGGTAAGTTTTTTACGTTATTTAATTTAATCCGCAATACACATGAAAAAGTTTCTAAAACAAGTCAAAGAGAATTTTATATCAGGTACTTTGTTAATAATTCCGTTGTTTGTATTGTTTTTGTTTTTGGAAAAAATCTGGGGCTTTTTTCAAAATTATGGTGAAAAAGTATCTATTTTAATTGGTTTGGATAAAGTTTTTGGCACAATAGCCACCGATATTATGGGTGGAATAATTTTACTGATTTTACTTTATTTCAGTGGTTTTTTAGTGCGGTTGGCTTTTATGCAAAATTTGAGCAATTGGATTGATAATCAATTAATGATTTATATTCCAGGATATGAAAAACATAAAAAAGATGCAGAAACAAAATTACTTAAAAAACCGCCACTAACTTCAACAGAGTCACCTCCAGCTCCAGTTTATCCGGCGATATTATTGAAATTTGGAGACCATTGGCAACCCGCTTATTTAGTTGAAGAAAATGATGGTGACGAAGTGGTAGTTTTTGTACCAGCAGTACCATCAAAAGACCAAGGACAAATTTTTGTAGTTTCCAAAAATGCTATCAAAAAACTTGCTACAACTACAACAGCTGATTTTGATTCTTCAGTCAAATCAAAAGGTATAGGAATGCTAAGTTTTAAATAATTTCTTTTAAAAAAGATACTATACCTGAAAATATTTTTTGATTTTTTTTTAATAAATATAAAATCTAAACATTTTATTCAAGCATCCCTGACTTTCATTAGAAATAGTTTTAAATTTGCATTCGTAAAACATAACACAACTAAGGATAATGAGCAATACAATCACAACTACAAATTTTAATTTTCCGAATCAAAAATCAGTTTATCGCGGAAAAGTTAGGGAAGTTTACAATATCAACGACGAACTTTTGGTAATGGTAGCAACCGACAGACTTTCGGCTTTTGATGTGGTTTTGCCAAAAGGAATTCCGTATAAAGGTCAAATTCTAAATCAGATTGCTACTAAATTCATGGAACTGACACAAGATATTGTACCAAACTGGTTGATTGCAACTCCTGATCCAAACGTTGCTGTTGGTCATTTATGTGAGCCGTTTAAAGTTGAAATGGTAATTCGTGGCTATCTTTCTGGACATGCTGCTCGTGAGTATGCTACAGGAAAAAGACAAATTTGCGGAGTAACAATGCCCGAAGGCTTAAAAGAAAACGATAAATTCCCTGACCCAATTATTACGCCGACTACAAAAGCAGATAATGGTTCTCATGATGAAGATATTTCTCGTGAGGATATTTTATCAAAAGGAATTGTTACAGAAGAAGATTATATTGTTTTAGAAAAATATACTCGAGATTTATTTCAAAGAGGAACTGAAATTGCTGCTGAACGCGGTTTAATTTTAGTTGATACTAAATATGAATTCGGAAAGACAAAAGAAGGTGTTATTGTTTTAATTGATGAAATTCACACACCAGATTCATCTCGTTATTTTTATGCTAATGGATATCAGGAAAGACAAGGCAAAGAAGAAGAGCAAAAACAATTATCAAAAGAGTTTGTACGTCGATGGCTTATCGAAAATGGTTTTCAGGGTCAGGAAGGGCAGCAAATTCCAGATATGTCTGATGTCTATATTCAATCCGTTTCTGATAGATACATTGAATTGTATGAAAATATCTTAGGAGAAAAATTTGTAAAGGCTGATATAGAGAATATTCACGAGCGTATTAATAAAAACGTTTTAGGATACTTACAAACCATCTAAATGAATGCTATATAATCCGATTTTATTTTTATAGAGATCTAGAAATCTAGTACAAATAAACATTTTTAGAAAAAAAGAGAGGTCAATATGCGCAGATATAAAATATTATACAGTATAATTTGTAAGTAAAAGTATTCTGTATTATAAACAAAAGTTGAATTGAAAAGTTGACAATTTTTACCCCTAAGCATTATTTATAGCTGAAACCTTAATATTCCAAGATACTAATGCCCTGTTAGCAAAATAATAACAGGGCATTTTCTATTTATGCAGAAAAAAAATTATCCCCTGATTTAAAAAAAAAATAATTTCGTGTAACATTTCTACATTTATAGCGTCTTTTATATAGAATTTCAATTTACAGAAGGTAATAATTAGAATTCATTAGCAAAACGTTAAGAAATAGTTAAAACAAAGTACCTTGTAATGCATAATACAAAAATTAAAATTATCTTTACATAGAATTTAAAAATCATCAAAAATCAATCAATTAACAAACACAATCATTATGAAAAATTCATTTATTTATTTAGGATTAGCTTTAGTAGCATTTTCAAATGTTTCAATGGCTTCAAATCAAACATCTATTGTTAAAAATCCAATTGTATTATCAACTACTTATGATGCAACACCATTAAATGTTGCGGTTAGTAAAGGAGATATTGACGTCGTGAAAAAATTTATTGAATATGGAGCAAATGTAAACGAGAAGACAGATGATATGTCTCCATTAATGACAGCTGCTCGCTACAACAAAGTAGAAATCATTAAAGTTTTATTAGCAGCCGGTGCTCGTCCATCAGATAAAAACGAAAAAGGTTTCACTGCATTAAAATATGCACAATTATCAAATGCAACAGAAGCAGTTGCTATGTTGAAAGATTTAAAATAATAGCTTCACAAAATATTTTTGAATTAGTACACAAAAAATGTAAAAGACCTTCTATTATTAGTGAAGGTCTTTTTTATTTTTAGCCCTGATAGAAGCGGTATCCTTTTTTGCTCTCTTTCGAGCAAAAAAGATATAGCGGATAGCAGGAAAAGCTCCAGAAAACTATCCAGCTTTTAACTAATTAAAAAAGCACCATTAAAAAATAATGATGCTTTTTCTTTAATCAAACTAACCAATTAATTTATTTTTTGAATTCTTATTGAATGGGAATATGTTTTTTACGATTGAAAACCCAAAATATAATTGGAAAAACTAATAGTGTCAAAATAGTTGCTGTAATTAAGCCTCCTATAATGACAATTGCCAATGGCTTTTGAGATTCTGAACCAATTCCTGTTGAAATGGCTGCAGGCAATAAGCCTATCGATGCCATCAACGCAGTCATAACTACGGCTCTAGTTCTGGCTTTTACTCCCATGAAAATAGATTCTTGCAGAGTAAATTTGGCTTTCAGATTATGATGGAATTCAGATATTAGAATAACTCCATTTTGAATACAAATACCAAGTAATGCTATAAAACCTACACCAGCAGAGATTCCAAAATTCATTCCAGTAATATGTAAAGCTATGATTCCTCCAATAATGGCAAACGGAACATTTGCTAAAACAAGCAATGAATCTTTAATATTTCCAAATAAAATAAATAATAATACAAATATTCCAAGTAAACTTATTGGTACAACCTGAGCCAAACGTGCGCTTGCACGAACCTGATTCTCAAATTCTCCTGTCCATCCAGTTGTATAACCTGCCGGCATTTTTAATTCGGCTACTTTTTTCTGTGCCTCAGCAATTGTACTTCCCAAATCACGATCACGAACAGAAAATTTTACACCAATAAAACGTTTTGTATTATCTCTGTAAATGAATGCCGGTCCCGTTACAGTTTTAATATCACAGATTTCCTTCAACGGAATTTTTATACCGTTTATAGTTGGAACTTTAAGTTCAGCCAAATCTTCTTCGTCTTTACGATATTCTTTAGAAAAACGAACTCTTACATCAAATTTCTTTTCATCTTCATATTTTTGAGTAGCCGTTTTTCCTCCAAAAGCCAATTCTAATACAGCCTGTGCATCGCTCAATGTAACACCGTAAGCAGCCATTTTTTCTCTGTCTAAGATTACACTAATTTCAGGCTGACCTATATTTCTGAGAATTCCCGCATCTTTTATACCTGGAATATCTTTGATTTTTGCCAGGATTTCATTTGAAAGTTCATCTAATTTGTTCAAATCATCACCATAAATTTTCACAGCATTTGAAGCTTTAAAACCAGCCACAGATTCTGCTACGTTATCAATTACAGGCTGTGAATAATTATAAGTAATACCTTGATGGGCTTTCAGTTTAGTATCCATTTCATTAATTAATTCATCTATATTAATATTTCGTTTCCATTCTTTCTGAGGTTTCAAATCAACCTGAAGCTGAATAAATCCAAATCCGTTTGGATCTGTACCATCATTGCTTCGGCCCGTTTGCGATAATACATTTTTAACCTCTGGAAAACTTTCAAGATCTTTTCGAATCATGGAAGCTGTTTGCACACTTTCAGGAAGTGAAGTACTCATTGGCAATTCAGCAGTTACCCATAATGCGCCTTCATTTAATTGTGGCAGGAATTCGGTTCCTAAAAAGTTCGCCGAAAAGAAAACCGCGACTAAAATAACTGCCGAAGCAATCAGCGATTTTATTTTATGTCTAAATGTCCATGCAAAACCTTTACTTACAATTTGGTCCCAAAAGTTCACAAACGGATTATTTTTTTCTTTTACATTTTTATTTAAAAGGATATGTGATAAAACCGGTACCAGTGTCAAAGTAAAAAGTAAAGCTCCCATTAATGCAAAACCTAAAGTGTAAGCAAGTGGAGAGAACATTTTTCCTTCTACTTTCTGGAATGAAAAAATAGGAATCAGCGCAGTAATAATAATTAATTTTGAAAAGAAAATAGCTTTACCCATTTCCGTTCCTGTTTTTTTAATCAGACTCCCTTTTGCGATTTTATTGTAAGCTGACATTCCAAGTTGATGTGCCCGGTGGTCTAATACCACAAACAATCCCTCGACCATAACCACTGCTCCATCAATAATAATTCCGAAATCGACTGCCCCTAAACTCAGTAAGTTGGCGCTCATTCCCATTATTTTCAAACATAGAAAAGCAAACAATAATGATAATGGTATAACAATAGAAACGGTAAAAGTAGTTCTCCAGTCGGCCATAAAAAGGAACACAACACAAGTAACCATAATGATTCCTTCAAATAAATTGTGCATTACGGTTTCGGTTGTGAAATTCATCAAATTATCACGATCGTAAAAAGTTTCTATTTTAATATCTTTCGGAAGTACATTTTCATTTAAATCCTTTATTTTATCTTTGATCAATGCCAACGTTTCCTGAGCGTTTTCGCCTTTACGCATCACCACAATTCCCTCGACAGCATCATCATTACCGCCAATTCCTGTCTGCCCTACTCTTGGCATAGAACTTTCATACACCGAAGCGACATTTTTTATCAGAATTGGATTTCCTCCAGCATCATCAACAATAATGTTTTCGATATCCTGAATAGATTTTAAAAGTCCAACACCACGAACAACAAAAGCTTGTCCATTTTTTTCGATAATATCTCCGCCGACATTCAAGTTTCCTGCATTTACGGCATTGTAAACTTGTAATGGCGTAATGTTGTATTTTGCTAATTTTACCGGATCAGCGCCTACTTCATAAGTTTTAGTCTGACCACCAAAAACATTTAAATCGGCAACACCAGGAACTGAACGAAGCTGTTTGTCTATAACCCAGTTTTGATAAGTCAATAATTCTCTACTGTCTCTGCTGTTGCTTTTTACAATATATCTGAATATTTCTCCTGTTGGTCCGTAAGGCGGCTGAACATCTGGTTCAACATCATCGGGAAGTGTTACGTTTTTTAGCAAATTATTAACCTGAAAACGGGCAAATGTATCATCGACACCGTCATCAAAAATAATTTTAATAACTGATAAACCAAACATGGTAATACTGCGAACACTGGTTTTTTTCTGTACCGAGTTCATGGAGATTTCTATAGGAGAAGTCACAAAACGCTCTACTTCTTCAGCACTTTTACCATTCCATTGTGTAATGATGATAATCTGAGTATTTGTTACATCCGGAAAGGCATCAATTGGCATATTTTTGAAAGAAATAAATCCAGCAACCGCCAATAATCCCACCCAAAAAAAGGTGAATGCTTTATTCTTTAGCGAAAAAGCAATAATATTTCTAATGAATTTGTTCATGACTTATTCGTTTAAGGCGCGATAAATAAATAATTGATTGTTGGTTATAACTTTTTCATTCTCTTTCAATCCAGTTGATATGTAGGTAATATCTCCAACAACGCTGTAAACTTCAACCTGTCTGGTTTCTATATTGTGACGATCTATAAAAACCATTACAAAGTTTTTACTTTTATCAAAAACTATTGCATTACTTGGAATAGCAATCAAAGATTTATCTTCTTTAAACGATAATTTGATGTTTGCATTCATATCAGGCTTCAATAAATAACCCGTATTTTTCAGTTTTATTCGTGCCTGCATCGCTTTGGTTTCAGGATCAATAACATTGAAAATCTTGTCTACTTTTCCTTTAAATACTTTATCAGGATAACTCAAAGTGGTTACATCTGCATCAATTCCTAGTTTTACTTTATTAATATCTGTTTCATTGATGTTTGCCATTGCCCAGACTTCACTGATTTCGGCAATATCAAAAATGTTTTCAGAACGGTCATTTCTTAAAAGCATATCCTGATTGATACTTTTCTGGATGATAAAACCACTAATTGGTGCCGTAACTTCGTAAATAGAACCTGCTTTGATATTATAAATCTTATAAGTTTCCTGAACTTTCCCTAGTTGAGATTGTGCTTTTATCACTTCAGATTTTGCCTGAAGCACATCACTTTCCGAATTTAATTTTCCTTCAAATAATTCTTCAGCAACTTTTAAATTATTTTTGGCAACTAATAAATCACTTTTTGCATCAAGAGATTGTTTTTCAAAATCGGCAATATCTGTACTTTTTATTGTAGCTAAAACTTGTCCTTTTTTTACGTAATCTCCCAGTTCTACATTTACTTTAATTACGTTTCCACCAACAAGCGGATAAACATCGATCATTTTATTGTTATCAGCCATAATTTTCCCGTAAAAACTTAATTCATTTTTTACCGGTTGCGTTCGTGCGGGAGCTGTTGTAGTAGTTTTAAGCATTGAATCACTTAAAGCAAAAGAACTGTTGGTCTCCGAATTTTCTACTTCTTTTTTGCAACTCGTGAAGAATAGACTCACAATTGCAATTCCTATGATTAATTTATGTTTCATTTTATTTAGTTTTAAAATAAGTCTATGTTAATTGTACTATTTAATTCTTCGGCTGACAATGCTAGATTTTTCTTTAACTCATTAATTTGTACGGCTGCCTGATTATAACTTTCCATAAAATCAGTAAACTCTAACAAACTGATATTTCGTTTTTGAAAATTGGTTAGGATTCCATTATAAACTGCTTCAAAATCAGAATTGACTGCAGTACCTATGAGCATATAATTTTTGCGGGATTCCTCCCATTTATTCCAAGCCGAAGTGACCTCGGTTTGCAATTGCAACTCAAAATTTTGTTTATCAATTTTAGACTCATCCAAAATCGTTTGGGCATATTTAATGTTTCCTTTGTTTTTATTCCAAAGTGGTAATGGAATTCCCAGTGTTAAATTGGCTTCCTTATTGAAAGCCCCACTTCTTTGATCGTAGTTAGCACCCACAGTAATATCAGGAACCGAAAGTGATTTTTGCCATTTTACATTTAACTCATTAGCATCTATTTCTTTTTGTTTTACTAAATAATCAGGACGATTGGCTATTGCCTTATCTTTAAAAGATTTTAAATCAAAATCTAAAGTTTTAAGGTATTTATTGAATTCATAATCAGAGACAATTGGAGCTATATTTTCAGTTGAATTTAATAACATTTTCAAATTTGCCTGCTCTTCAAAATTGTTTTTGAGCACTTCCATTCTTTCATTTTTGAAGTTCAGATAAAGTGATTGCAAGCGAACAACATCTTTTAAAGGAATATTTCCTTTTTGAGCCTGAATCGCATAAGAGTGAATTAAATCTTCAATGTGAGTCAGTTGTTTATCGGTAGTTTCAAGACTTTTTGAATTATAATAAACCGTGTAAAAGCTCTTGCGTAATTGCAATTTTAAGGTTCTTAGTAAATCATCAAACTGTAATTCAGCTAATTGCTCATTAGTTTGGGCAAGTTTTACTTCATTATGTTTTTTTCCTCCTAAATAAATGAGCTGTTCGATACCAAACACTTTTTGACCTTCTTTCCCAATATCAAAATATTGGTTTTTTTCCGGATTGTAAGCATTTAATTCTGCAGTAAGCGTTGGGTTTTCCCAGATTTTGGCTTGAATAGTCAGTGCTTTTGAAGCATCAATGTTATACTGCGATGCCAGTAAAAAAAGATTGTTTTTTAAAAATTGACTTTCACAATCTTCCAGAGTGAGTGTTTTTTGAGCCAATCCTGCCTGACTTGCGAAAATCAGAAATAGTAATGCAAATAACTTTTTCATTGTATTATTTTTATTTGATACAAAGATGCTATCACAAGACTTTAAGGCACCTTAATAATAACCTTAAAAAGAACTTAAAAAGATTTTAGTGAAAAAATAATTGAAAAAGATTGGTATTCGGTTCAGGAACACTATACGTGATTTGCACATTATGAAGTGTTAAAATACGATTAACAATACGCAGCCCTAGACCAAAACCTACTGTCCCTTTTGAATTTGCTCCACGCATGAAAGGTTGAAAAAGATTTTTTTGTTCGTTTTCGCTTAAAGTATTTCCACTATTTGAAACCGAAATAATGAGTTGTTCATTTTCAGTACTAATTTTTACTTTAGCTTGCTTAGTATCAGAGTAGACACAAGCATTTTTTAATATATTGCTTAAAGCTATTTCTAATAAATTTTTATTTCCTTTGATTTCTAATGCCGTGTCTAAATTTTCGTTTTCTTGAATTTCAAAGAGAATAACAAAATCCGGAAAGCTTTTATTTAAATTTTCGATTGCTGAAAACAGAATTTCATCCATTCGATGGACTTCATCATCATCCTGATTCTTAATGTCAATTTTAGAAAGAATCAACAAAGAATTGATCAATTCAGTTAATTGATTGACATCAGCTAAAATAGTTTTTAAGAAATTTTTTCCTTTTTCAGATGTAGTCGAATCTGTAATCGTATTTTCAATTTGTGAAGTTATTCTGGACAGCGGAGTTCTAAGTTCGTGTGAGGTATTTGCTGTAAATTCTTTTTGTTTTTGATAAGAGATTTCAATTCTATCCATCATGAAATTAAACTCATTTGCAATCAAGTCAATTTCGTTTTTATTACTTTTTGTTTCTATACGGGTATCGAGATTATTTACATTGATATTTTTAATTTTTTGATGGAATATACCCAAGGGACTCATAGCCTTTTTTACCATAAATGAGGTCAATATCCAACAAATACAAGTAAAAAACAGGTAAGATATAATTAAAGTATACCTGAGAAAAAGCAATTTTCGCTTACCATAATCATCTGTCGCCGATATTAAGGCATAAAAATCTTTATCTTTAGTATCGTAAAAAACACCATAAACTTCATAATTGCCTTGTTGTTTAAAAAAAGTTTTATGCTTTTTAAGATATTTTAAATCGTTAATAGACCAATTAATCTTAGCATCATCAATACTGCTGTAAATCAATTTATAATGAGAATCAAACACTAATGTTTTTTCATCATATAATTTATTGATAGAGTTTTGGTCAATCAATTTTAAAAGCTGATTATCAACCTCTTTTACATTTACCAAAAGTTTTATGTTCGAAAGTGCCTTTATTTCCAGACGATCGCGAAACTCTTCTTTTCTAAAATTTGAATACAAAACAAATATCACGGTAGAAGCCAATCCAAAAAGAATTGTAAAAAGCAAACTTACTAAAAGTGATATTCGGTTTTTTAATGTCATTCCTGATTGCTTAAATAATACCCATAGCCTATTTTAGTTCGGATAAGTTTAGTTTCATGATCTTTATCAATTTTCTTTCTTAAAAAATTAATGTAGACTTCAATCGTATTTTGATTGGTTTCGATATGATAATCCCAGAGTTTTTCGGCTATGTATTGTTTTGATAATACTTTTCCTTTGGCATGAGCCAGAATCAAAATTAGTTTAAATTCTTTCGGAGTGAGTTTTATTTCTTCACCAGCTCGGAAAACTTTTATATCCTCTTCCAGAATTTCCAGATCTTCAATAATAATTTTTTTCTCAGATTGTTGCGGAATTTCTTTCCTTCTTAATAAAGAGGAACTTCTGGCATATAATTCCTCAAAATGAAAAGGTTTTACCAGATAATCATCAGCACCATTATCGAAAGAGGCTAATTTATCTTCAATTTCGCTAAAAGCCGTTAACATTATGATTGGTGTCTTTTTATCCGTTTCCCGAATACCTTTGCAAACTTCAATTCCATTTATTCCCGGAACATTAATATCGAGAATAATTAAATCATATTCGTAAGGTAAATACTTTTTTAATAATAAGGAGCCATCGTAAAAAGGAAAACACTCGAATTCTTTTGAAGTAAAAAATGCTGAGATTTCTTTAGATAAAGTAAAATCGTCTTCGAGTAGTAATATTTTCATACTTTTTTATTAGTCAATTCGGCTAGTTTATAACCGAATTGACGTTTATATTTTGTTCTTATTTAAAATAAGAAAAAGTTTCATTATTTTCAATTTTCAATAATGATTCATAAATCAACTGAATCACATTTTCAACATCTTCTTTGTGAACCATCTCTACAGTTGTGTGCATATAGCGCAAAGGCAACGATATTAATGCTGACGCCACACCGCCATTGCTATAAGCAAAAGCGTCAGTATCTGTTCCTGTCGCTCTTGAAGTAGCGTGACGCTGAAACGGAATTTCATTTTCTTCAGCTGTCTCAACAATTAAATCACGCAGTTTATTTTGAACCGCCGGAGCATATGCAATTACAGGCCCTTTTCCCATTTTAAGATCACCCTCAACCTTCTTATCAATCATAGGAGTGGTTGTATCATGGCAGACATCCGTAATAATTGCAATATTTGGTTTAATGGTTTGCGCAATCATTTCGGCACCACGTAAGCCAATTTCTTCCTGAACAGAGTTTACAATGTACAATCCAAACGGAAGTGTTTTCTTGTTTTCATTTAATAGACGTGCAACTTCGGCAATCATGAAACCACCCATTCTGTTATCGATAGCACGACAAACAAATTTATTTTCATTTAAAATCATAAATTCATCCGGATACGTTATTACGCAACCTACATGAACTCCCATTTCCAGAACTTGTTCTTTGCTTTCACATCCTAAATCAATAAAAATGTTACTCAATTTCGGGGTTTCTTCTTTATCCCGTAAGCGGGTGTGAATTGCCGGCCAACCGAAAACTCCTTTTACAATTCCTTTTTTTGTATGTATGTTAACTCTTTTTGATGGTGCAATCAGGTGATCTGAACCACCGTTACGTATTACATACACTAAACCATCATCTGTAATATAATTTACATACCACGAAATTTCATCTGCATGACCTTCAATTACAACCTTATAAGGTGCATCAGGATTTATAACACCAACTGCAGTTCCATAAGTATCAGTAATAAAAGTATCTACATAGGGTTTTAAATAATTCATCCAAAGTTTCTGTCCTTCACTTTCATAACCCGTAGGTGAAGCATTATTTAAGTAGCTTTCCAGGAAAGCAATTGAGGCATCTTTTAAGATAGATTGTGTATTCATAAAATATTTTTTTGCTAATTTATAAATTTGGTATTACAGTTGCGTATATAATGTATAATTTTACACTTAAATATATGTATTCGATGAAATTTATAACTTGTATTTTATGTTTTCTTTTGATTTCTTTTGCTGCAAAAGCTCAGGTAACTCCGAAAAATAATTCTGAAATGGGCTATACGCTTACTGAAAATGATTCGATTTTGAACGATACAATCGAATTAGCTGAAATTATTATTTCAAAAGAAAAACTGGATCCTGAAGCACAAAAGCAATTCCTTATTCTTCAAAACAGGGTTTACAAAGTATATCCCTATGCAAGATTAGCAGCTATGAGACTGACTGCTTTAAATGAAGGAATGGCACGTTTGAAAACCAGTCGTGAAAAGAAAAAATATTTTAAAATAGTTGAAGATTATCTGAATAATGAGTTTGAAGCCCGATTAAAAAAACTGTCAAGAAAACAAGGACAAATTCTAATAAAACTCATTCATCGGCAAACCGGAATAACGACATACGACTTAATTAAAAATTTAAAAAGCGGCTTTAAAGCTTTTGTATCTAATACCACTGCAAATATGTTTGACATTAGCTTAAAAAGACAATACAAACCTTTTGAAGTAAACGAAGATTATTTGATAGAAACCATTCTCGTCAGGGCATTTGAATCGGGTAGATTATATTATCAAAAGCCTGCAAACCCAATTGATTATTCGACACTTGCTTTGCATTGGGAAGGAATGGCAAAAGCACTTAATAAAAAGTAATTTTATAAAAACACATAACCTCATTTATCTGCTAAATGAGGTTATGTGTTTTTAAAAGAAGTTAACAATTATATCTATTTCTACTTGCTGAAAAAATTAAAATCAAGACTAAAAAATCCAAAATGACAGATTCAAAAAAAAACCAATTAAAAAAGAGCCTTGGATTAAGTTTTAATATAGCTGTATTAATTGGAGGAACAATAGGGGTTGGAATCCTGCGAACACCAGGAACAATTGCCGGAATGTTAGATAATTATTGGCTAATCATTGCTTCCTGGCTTTTTGGCGGTATATATGTCTTAATTGGCGCTAATTCGTATGCAGAACTTGCTACAATGCTTCCAAAAGCAGGAGGATCTTACAATTACATCAAAAGGGCTTTTGGAGATTATGCAGGCTTTTTGTCAGGCTGGTTTGATTATATTACAAATGCTATTCCACCCGCTTTTTACTGTATTGTAATAAGTGAATATTTGATCATTTTGTTTCCAGGTTTAAAAAGCTATTCTACTGTAATGGCTATCTCTCTATTAATTGCATTTATATTGTTGCATTTAAGCGGCGTAAAAAACGGAAGCGCTATTCAGCAAATTACAAGTTTTCTTAAAGTTATTTGTTTTGTCTGTTTGGTCGTTGCTTGTTTTATGTATTCGGGCGTACAATTAGCACCGATCCCAAAAGACAATACTTCCTTTCAAATTGGGCTAATTTTTGGCTTTTTTAAATCACTACAGCTTATCATCGGGACTTATAATGGATGGAATAGCGTTTGCTTTTTTGCTGAGGAAAATAATGACCCAAGTAAAAATATTCCGAAATCATTATATAGTGGTGTGCTTCTGGTTATTGTTATTTATATTTTAGTAAACGTTGCTTTTTTCCATGTTTTATCTCTTGAAAATATAGCGAAATCTAATTTAGCCGCAGCCGATGTTGCCAATATTATCTTCGGAAGAAATGGTGCTATTATCGTAACGGTAATCTCTATTTTCTCCTTAATCAGCATTCTGAATGCTTTCATGATGATTCCTCCAAGAATTTTATATGGCTTGAGCCGAGATGGTTTTTTCATTGAAAAAGGAACCCTTGTGAACAAAGGCGGAACTCCTATTATAGCCCTTTTGGTTTCTTCTATATTCGGTTTATTTCTAATTTGTATTGGCTCTTTTGAAGTTTTATTTTCATTTGCGGCCTTTACTTCAATTATTGTTTGGGGATTAGCTTATTGCTCTCTCATAAAACTTAGAAATTCAGAACCTGATTTACAACGTCCTTATCGCTCGGTTTTGTATCCGTGGAGTACTATAATTGCTATTATAGCTTCACTAGCTTTACTAATTGGATTTATTTATAGTGATCCTAAGAGTTTTGTTATTATAGTTGGAATTACAGCAGTTTCTTATCCTTTGTTTTTGATTTTGAGGAAGAGATAATGAACGACTGAAACAAGATTTTAGATGACAAAAATTAGCGATATTCGTGAATTCATAACGAAAACAATGAGCAAAAAACCCGACAAGTTTTGAAACCTGTCGGGTTTTAATTATATAGTAGACCGATTTTTATTTTAACCCTGCAATACTCTGCTCAATTGTAGCAATTTTTGCCAAAGCATCAGCCTCTTTTTGTTTTTCGTTAGCCAAAACTTTTTCAGGTGCTCCGCCAACGAATTTCTCGTTAGACAATTTTGCCTGAACTGATTTTAAGAAACCTTGCGTATAAACTAACTCAGCAGTTAGTTTTGCTATTTCAGCTTCAACATCAATATTTCCTCCTGAAATTGGAATGAAATATTCGTTTGATTTTACACGGAAAGATAACGCTCCGTCTACTTTAGCCGAAACATATTCAAAATCTGAAATGTTTCCTAATTTCGTTACGATCGAATCGAAATACGTTGAAATGTTTTCGCTGTTTATTGCTTTTAATTCGATAGCATCTTTAAACGGAATATTTTTATCTTTTCTGATCGTTCTAATTCCTGAAATCACTTCGATTGTACTTTCAAAATCAGCAATTAAACTCGCATTGAAAGGTTTTAATTCTGGCCATGTTGACACGATTAAAGCTTCTTCAGCAGTTCTGTCAGCAATTAAATGCCAAATTTCCTCTGTTAAGAAAGGCATGAAAGGATGTAACAATTTCAAGTTACTTTCTAACATTTCGATTGCTTTATCAAACGTCGTTTTATCAATTGGTTGTTGGTACGCAGGTTTGATCATCTCTAAAAACCAGGAACAGAAATCATCCCAAACCAATTTATAGATTGTCATTAATGAATCTGAAATTCTGTATTTCTCAAAATTATCTTCAATATCAACCAAGGTTTGCTGTAATTTCGCTTCGTACCATTCGATCGCTACTTTTGATGATTCTGGTTGCGGAATTGTTTCTGAAACTTCCCAACCTTTAATCAATTTAAAGGCATTCCATATTTTATTAGAGAATCCTTTTCCCTGATTACATAATTCTTCATCAAACATAATATCGTTTCCTGCAGAAGCACTTAAAAGCAATCCTACACGAACACCATCAGCACCGAATTTATCGATCAAGTCTAATGGATCAGGAGAATTTCCTAATGATTTAGACATTTTACGACGTTGCTTATCACGAACTAAACCAGTCAAGTATACATTTGTAAATGGTTTTTCACCGGCATATTCATAACCTGCAATAATCATTCTGGCCACCCAGAAAAACAAAATATCCGGACCAGTCACTAAGTCATTTGTTGGATAATAATATTTATAATCTGCGCTTTCCGGATCCATAATTCCACCGAAAACAGACATTGGCCAAAGCCAAGAAGAAAACCATGTGTCTAATGCATCAACATCTTGTTTTAAGTCAGATGTTGTAAGTGAGTTATTGGCTGTTTTTTCTTTTGCAGAAGCTAAAGCATCTTCTATATTTTCTGCAACTACGAAATCTTCTTTTCCGTCTCCATAATAATATGCCGGAATTTGTTGTCCCCACCATAATTGACGAGAAATATTCCAGTCACGAATATTGTTTAGCCAATGCGCGTAAGTGTTTTCGAAACGTTTTGGATGTAATTTAATATCTCCCGTTTCTAGAACCGATTTAATTGCTGGTTTAACCAATTCCTCCATTTTCAGAAACCATTGGTCTGATAATCTTGGTTCGATTACGGCTTTGGTTCTTTCAGATGTTCCTACTTTATTCAAATGGATTTCGGTTTTTGCCAAAGCTCCAATTTCTTCTAATTCTTTTGTAATTTCAGTACGAACCACAAAACGATCTTTACCTTGATAATGCAATCCGAAACTATTAAGCGTAGCATCTTCATTAAAAATATCAACGATTTCAAGATTATGCTTTTCTCCCAGCGTTTTGTCATTCATATCGTGAGCCGGAGTCACTTTCAAACATCCGGTTCCAAATTCAACATCTACATATTCGTCTTCGATAATTGGGATTACTCTGCCACAAATAGGAACGATGGCTTTTTTCCCTTTTAAATGAGTAAAACGTTCATCATTCGGATTGATACAAATAGCAGTATCTCCAAAAATAGTTTCCGGACGTGTTGTCGCAATTGTCAGGAAATCTTCTGAACCTTCAATTTTATATTTTAGGAAAAATAATTTTCCTTGTTGTTCTTCATAAATAACTTCTTCATCAGACAAAGTTGTTTTCGCTTCCGGATCCCAGTTTACCATTCGGTATCCTCTGTAGATTAATCCTTTGTTATATAAATCAACAAATGATTTGATTACAGATGCCGACATATCAGGATCCATAGTGAATTTTGTTCTTTCCCAATCGCAGGAAGCTCCTAATTTTTTAAGCTGATCAAGGATTACTCCACCATACTTATCGGTCCATTGCCAGGCATGAGCCAAAAAATCTTCGCGCGTTAAATCATTTTTATTGATTCCTTCTGCTTTTAATTTAGCTACAACTTTGGCTTCAGTCGCAATGGATGCGTGATCCGTTCCCGGAACCCAGCAAGCATTGAAACCTTTAAGTCGCGCTCTACGAATTAAAACATCCTGAATTGTATTGTTCAACATATGCCCCATGTGCAGGACCCCTGTTACGTTTGGCGGTGGTATTACAATTGTATAAGGTGTTCTATGATCTGGCTCCGAATGAAAATAGTTGTTTTTCATCCAGTAATCATACCATTTATTCTCGATCGTTTTAGCGTCAAATTGTGCTGGAATTGTCATTTATCGTTTCTTGTTTTATCGTTGGACTCGTTTAACTGGTTAATCATTTACCGTCAATTAGATAAACGTTTAAACTGTTATACAAATAAACTTTTATAGTTTGGTTTAATTTTTGTAATTATAATTGACAGCAAAAGTAAATAATTAAGTACAGTATAAAAAGAGAAATAATAATTTGTGTATTAATTAAAAGAAAGTATATTTACTTAAATCTTAAAAACAATTTCAAATGAAAAATGTTATTAAATTTATTGCAATTGTATTGTTTAGCGTAGCAGGTTATTCTCAAAATGGCCCTAAAATTGAATTTTCAGCGCAGGACAACACTATTGATTATGGAAAAATTTCTAAGAGTGATAATGCAGTTCGTTCTTTCGAATTCACTAACACCGGAAATGCACCTTTATTAATTATTGATGCTCAATCTACATTGAGTTCCATTATTGTTACAAAACCTGCTGCTGCGATTGAGCCAGGAAAAAAAGGAAAAATTGATGTAAAATATAATATGAGCGCTGGTCCTATTCGTAAAACAATTACTGTAGAAACTAATGCCGTAAATTATCCTGATGGCAGAGTAGCCTTAAAAATTAAGGGAGAAGTTTTGTAACAAAATATAAAATTAAAATAGTAAATCTGTTTCTTAACTTTAAGAAACGGAGTTTTTTATTCTTTTTTAATAAAACCCGACAGAAAAACATATCGAATTTTTAACAACTAATTTATTTTCAATTATTCGCAGTTAACACTATTGAATTTATATTTCACATTTTCAAAATCTATAGGTTTGTCTTTTACCAAATAAGAAACACCCATAGTCGTTTGTATCGTTCCATTTCCTAAAATAAGCTGTTTATCACGTTTTAAAAATGCCATTGGATTTTTAAATTTAGTATTTTTATTTGCTGCATCATTAAAACTATAATCAACAAATAAGGTGTCACCGTTAAATTCTCCTTTGATTTCACCGGTCTTTTCAGGAGAATTAGCAACTTTCATTACCATGTTTCCTCCTATTTTTCCACTTTTTAAAGTATAAAGATCTAAATCAATAGTGTCATTTTCGTACACTGCTTTGTAGCATTCAGTAGTAATAATCTTTTCATCATCAGCTTTTACTGCCTCTGCTTCTTTTTGCTTGTCATTATTTTTACAACTTTGAAATCCAACAAAAGCAAAAAGCAGACAAAATATAATTGGCTTTTTCATAATTTAATATTTATATAGGTTGTTATCCATAAAAATAAATAAAAAAGAACCAAAAAAAAGAGATCCCTAATTAAATTTTCACTTATTTACAAGTTCTTAATCACAAATTCACTTCTTCTGTTCAA
Organism: Flavobacterium sp. W22_SRS_FK3; assembly: GCF_052113665.1. Taxonomy (NCBI): domain Bacteria; kingdom Pseudomonadati; phylum Bacteroidota; class Flavobacteriia; order Flavobacteriales; family Flavobacteriaceae; genus Flavobacterium; species Flavobacterium sp. W22_SRS_FK3. Next base: position 26,377 of record NZ_JBGQOF010000015.1, read on the forward strand.
TTCGTGTTCTTCCTCTGAACATGCATCATCAGTTTTGCATTTTATTATTGGTACAGATTCTCCGTAACCTTTGGCCATAACTCTTTTTGCATTAATTCCCGATTCTATTATAAATTCTCTGGTCGAATTTGCTCTTTTTTGAGATAAATCTTCATTAAATTTAGCATTTCCTCTACAGTCTGTATGTGATCCTATTTCGATAACCATATCCTGATATTTTTGCATCAAGGCAACAACGCGGCCTAAAACTACTTTAGATTCTTTACGAATGTACCACATATTGTAGTCAAAATATATAGGGTCTGTTTTTATAATCAATCGGTCTTTATCTCGTACAACATCTTTTTCCTGAGCCAAAATTTGATCGACCTTTTCCTTTTTCTTGACTTCTGCAGCTGCAATTTTATCTGCCTTGGCTTTTTTATCTGATTCTTTCAATGCAATTAAAGCCAAAGCTTCCTTTTTCTTATTTTCTTCTTCTAAAATAAGTTCTTGTTTTCTTTTATTTTCTGCAATTTGCTTCTCTTCCTGCTTAACAATCTCTAATGATTTTAGTGTCATCGAAGCATCATTATTTGCATTTCTGGTCTTACCTGATGTTATCGATTTAGAATTACTCGTATAATTTTCTTTAGAAGCCAAAATCGTATAAGGCGATTCACAAGAAACAGTAAAACTAAATTTTCCGTCAGCAGTTGTAATAATGGAACTCATTTCTTTTTTAGCTGAATCCTGAAGTATCACAGTCGTATTTTCTAAGGTTAATTTTGTATCAGTATCTGTTATTATTCCAGTTATAAATTGCTTACAGTCTTCGACAATTAAATCCTTAATTTCTTTTAACTGATAAATATCATCACTGCCTTTTCCTCCTTTCCTATTAGAAGCAAAATAACCTTCTTTTGTATCCGAATCAAAGTAGAATGAAAAATCATCTAAATTTGAATTAACAGGCATACCAATATTTACAGGCTTTTCATATTCTTTTTCTTTAATTTCAGAAACAAAAATATCTAGAGACCCATAGCCTAAATGTCCATCTGATGAAAAATAAAGTTTGTTGTTTTTAGAAACAAACGGAAATTGTTCTCTTTTATCAGTATTAATAATTGGTCCTAAATTTTTCGGAGTATCAAAAGCTCCCTGATTTATGTTTACTGAAAAAATGTCGAAAGAACCTAATGTTCCCGGCATATCAGAAGCAAAATATAATACTTTCTCATCAGCACTTAAAGCCGGATGTTCAACAGAATAATTATCACTGTTAAATGGAAGTGAAACTATATTTGTCCATTTTCCGTTAACCAATTCAGCTTTAAAAATCTGGAGATTTGAAATTTTTTCATCATTTCTTATTTTGTTTCCGTTTTTAGAATTGTTACGGGTAAAATAGATTGTTTTACCATCTTTTGTAAAAACTGCATTCGATTCGTGCATTCCCGTTTTTAATTCTTTCGAAAAATAATGCGAAATCTGATCCGGAGAATTAATACTTTTCAGAGGTATTGCTACCAAATTCAAATAGGTGGCATTATCCCATTTATATTTTTTATCAAATAATCCCGGTTTCAATTTCACACCGGAGAAAATAAGGCTATCATTGTGTATTACTGCCCCAAACTCTGAATTTGGTGTATTTAATGCCAGATTTTTAATTTCGAAACGATTTCCAATAGCGGAAACATTTTCTAAAGTCTTACTATCTTTTTCAAAATTGGCCAAATCTTCCTTATTTGCAGATTTTGCGTAATATGTTTTCAAAGCAGCTGTTGATTCCTCAGAATTACCTGTCGCTTTTAAAGTTTGAGCATATTTAAAATAATAATTTCTATCTAAATCTTTATCGTAGTTTTTAATTAGAAGCCTATAATAACGCTGTGCTTTTATCAGATCATTAGTATAGTAATATGAATCTGCCAGGTTTTTAATAACCTCATGAGACGGTTTTTCATCTACTAATTTCTCATATAAAGTAATAGCTTCAACATAATATGTTCTTTCAAAAAAACGTTTGGCTCTTGCCAAATCCTGATCTTGTGCGTTTATAAACTGTATAAAAAATACGGATATAATAACGAATAGTTTTTTTATTTTTTTTATTTTTTTCATTTTAAAAGAATCTTGGTGATTTATCATATCCTTTTCCTAATAAATCTAAATCAAAAAGTAATATGATTTCATGAGTTCCTGAATTAAACTGCCCTAAGTTTGAAATCGTATAATCATAAGCATATCCAATTCGAAGAGACGGAGTAATATTTATATTCATTAAAGCACTTAACGCATCATTAATTCTATAAGCAGCACCCAGCTCAAACTTGTTATTATATAAAACATTTGCAGTAAGATCAACCGAAATTGGAGTTCCTGACACAAACCTGGACATAAATGCCGGTTTTAATCTAAATTCATTATTAATTTGAATAACATATCCGGCGGTAAAAAAAGCATGTATATTTTCGGAACCATAAGTGTTAATTCCTGATTTTTCTTCAATATGTTTTGAGCTTAGTAAATTGGGCACTGACAATCCAACATAATATGTATCAGTAAAATAATAGGCTCCTGCTCCAATATTAGGCTTTGTAACATTAATATTTTCGGCAAAAGCCAAATCTGTAGCTGTATCGGTAAAACGAAATCCGTTGAAATTAGTTTGTAAAGAAGTAAACCCGGCCTTTATTCCTAAAGAAAGTTTGTTTTTTCCTCCTAATTGCAGCACATAAGCAAAATCAGCGTAGAAATTATTTTCTTTTTTTGCACCATCACCAATATCATCAGAAATTAATGAAGCTCCAACTTCAATTTTTTCACTTACGGCTGTATGTCCAAAAAAAGTAAATGTTTTTGGTGCTCCTATTGCCCCAACCCATTGTGTTCTGTATAATCCTCCTAAGTTCAGCATTGCAGCTGTACCTGTTGCATAAGCCGGGTTAACAACGCTCATATTGTACATGTAATGTGTATATTCGGGATCTTGCTGCGCAGATGCTGATGTGATATAAAAAAGGAAACTTATAAAAAGTATTGTTTTTTTCATTTGAAACTATATTAAAATGTAAATGAAGATTTATCTATTTAAATAAAGACGACCTTGTAGAGGCGATTTATTATCTTTATTAAAATGGATAACATAAAAATAGACTCCATTTGGCGCTATTCCATCACCGAAGCCGGCTCCTTGAGAATTTCTTCCATCCCAATCCGGTTTATTTTTATTTCCTTTAAACAACACATTTCCATATCGATTATAAATTTCCAAAGTATAATCCGGATACAAAAAATCAATTTTAAGAATTGTAAAAGTGTCATTTACATTATCTCCATTTGGGGAAAAACCGTCAGGAACAAAAAATGTTGCATATTCGGAATCATCGCAATGAGACAAAGAAACCTTTACCTCAATATGATCTTGTGAAATACAACTTGTTGCTGTTGGTAAATCGAAACCATAATAAATAGCATTATCAGTTAATGGTGTAGTCGAAGCTAGCAAATTACCATTACTTACAGCATCATACCAGACTACTGTTGATGCTGCATTAGTATTAGAAGACAAATCTAAAATAGTTGGATTTTCTAAACCACAAAAATTTTGCCCATCTGTATCTAAGAATGGTGCAGGCGAATCGCTTACTATTACTGTAATTTTTGTTGGATCTGAAGTACAGCCTGCTGTTGAAGTTTCTATTACCCAATAATCCTCTGATTTTAAAACATAAGTATTGGGCAAAGGAATCGTAAGATTTGATGAATTGTACCATTTATACCGAGCTCCGTTTGGAACTAAATTTGCAATTGTTGCTCCGTCAGCTTTACAAAAAGACACATCTCCTGCAACTGGAGTGATCGGAATAGCATTTACTGTAAATGTGTCGAAAACTGTTGTTAAATTCAAATCACAAGTCGTATCATTATTTACCAGATTAGTAATCGAAATAATTGTAGAGCCAGCATTTGGAAGTAAAATAGAAGGAATAGGAAAATTGGCTTTTCCATCAGTTACATTCAAAGTAACAGTCTGTACTGCCGAATTACTACCTGACAACAAATATGAAATTGTAACATTAGTCAGTATTCCCAAACCAGAAAGTGAAGCAGAAAAGGGAGCATTGAAACAATTATCTAAAACCACTACCTTGACATTGGTTGCATCCGGAAGTTTATTTATAATTAAATTTCCGTTTAAATTAGCAGTATTAGTACAATAAGGCGTGGCAGCATTCGTAATGTTAGTGATAGTAATAATTGAATTACCCGCATTTTTATTTAAACTTGAAGGAATTGTAAAAGCTGCATTTTCTCCTGTCACAGTTATAGTCGCACTTTGAACCGTTGCTGTATTAGACCCCGAAACATTATACAAAATAGTGTAAGTACCATCTTCTAATCCGGAAGCGTTTGAAATTAATGCTTCAGTACTTTTATTTTGGCAAGTTTTAACTATTGTCAAAACAGCCCCATTTAAAACCGGAGTTTTATAAATATGTAAAACATCTGATAAATTATTAATGATATTTACACAGCCTCCTTCACTTCCTGATTCACTTATTTTTGTAATAACTACATTAAAACTTCCGGGTTGACGAAAATAATTTGTACTTAATGGAAAAGTTAAAACGCCATTATTAAATGTTGAAAATGCCGTATTTATACCTCCATTTGGTCCTGAAACCGAATACTCAATATAAAATTGTCCGTTTGGAATATTCTGGATTCCTTGATTTAATATTACCGAATAAGTTGCCGTTTGAATATCAGATTCGCAAATATCTTTTTTTACCTCAATTGTGGCTCCAGTAAAATCGAATTTCTTTTCAATTTTAATCCTTACAGTTGCTGTTTCTTTATCACAAACAGGACTTGTTGGCAAAACAGTATATGTAAAAGTATAAGTTCCTATTCCATAATGATTAAAGATGTATTGAACGTCAATATTATGGTCTTTCACAAAAGTAATCTGCCCTGTACCATTGTCGTCTTTCCATGTACCTCCACTGTCTTCATCTGCAACCATATCATTCAAATCAAGATTAGAATATACTGAGAAATCACTGTCTTCACATAATATTAACTTTGAAGGAGTTCCAGGCTCAGGCGATCTGTAAACAGTTACAAATCCAGTTGAAGAAACAGCCGGGCAGTTCCCAATTGCAGGAATCGAATAAGTAAATTGAAAAGTTCCAATTCCTAAAGTTTCAGCGTCAATCATACTCGCAACGGGGATGCCTTTTGAATCATTATACCAATTACCACCAGATTGCGGGGTCAAATAACTATTGCCGTTAAATATCTGAAAAAGATTAAAAGCATGATCATCACTACAAGCCAAAGCTCTTTCAGCTACACCTGCATACCCTCCAATTATGACTTCAACAGTTGCCGAATTATCTTTACAGCCATTGACACCAGTAACGGTATAAGTATAATGATAAATGCCGCTTAAAGGAATTACCTGAGCATTTAAGATTCCTGTAGTTTCGTTTAAGCCACCCGAATTATCATCATCTGACCATGTGCCGCCAACAACAGGACTTCCTCCTAATGCCATGAAAAGAGATATTGTCTGACTGGATATATCAGGTATATTACAAATTTCTAAGGGAGTCGAAGAATCAAGACCAGCACATTGCGCAAAACTTTTTGTTGGAAATAAAATAAGAATATAAAAGCAAAAAAAAATTAAGCAAAAGTATTTTTTAACCATAAAATATCATTAAATTTTTGTTAAAAATACTCAAATTATTCAATAAAAATATAAAAAACATTCTTATTTGGCTTTTTCGCAAAAAAAACTACCAACTAACCATCTAATTATCAAATATAAAACACATGAATTAGGAAAAAACTACAATTCATCTTTTAATTGGAAACGAAATTTTAATAATACACTATTTCGCTCCACTTCTAAATTAATCCAAATATCCTCTTCCGATTTTAAAAGATTATTAATTTGCTGTAAAGTATATTTATAAGGTTTATTCTTGTTTATACTAATAATTATATCTCCTTTCTGCAAACCACTTTTTTCTGCTGCTGATTTTTTACGGACATTAACAATTTCAAAAATAGGTTTTAATTGAAATTTATATCTAAAATCATCCTTTTTTCTATCAATATTATCATCATTTATTGAAGTATATACTTTAACGGTCTCTAAATGAACGGTTTCTTGAACCCATTGCAAACCATTATGCTGAATTGTAATTCCGCTTTTATTGTAACTAAAAGGATCATTGAATTTACCGTTTTTTTTCAGATACATTTTTTTATCAGCATAATCCATAACAACGGTAAATCGTTTTAAAATTTCACCCCCTACAGAACCAATTCTGTTGGTAACCATTTTTACGTTTTTGATGGAACTTGAATCCGGAAAAGAAACAATTGGATTTTTAAACCCGAAATCAGCAATCGAAAATTTTGAAATTTTTGCCCTGTGACCTTCAATATCACCACTAAATCCTTTCCCTAAAAAATCAGGAAAATTCTTTTTAGGCAATTTTATTTTTTCATTTTCAAAAATCCAAAAAGCATCACTATTGCCAATATCTACAAGTAATTTAGCTGGAATATTTTCGCTGTCAATCATTGCGCCAGCAACAATATACGGTTTTGATTTTTCAACCGTTATAGGCATTCTTTTAAATTTTTTATCTAAATTACGTCTAACGTTTTCATTATTTTGATACACAAAAACTCTTCTCTTTTGATAATTAATTTCTACAATATTATTTTTAAAAAACTTGTAGCCAATTATTCCGTTAACCGGAATTCCAATATGTGAGGATAAATTGAATCCCTGATCTAAAATAATATAAACCAAATGATTTATAGATTTTAAACCATGTGTTTCCAGAACATTATTTGTTGATTTTAATCCTTCTATTTCTTCTTCACTCCCGAGTCCCCGAAGTTTAATTTTTTCTATGTTATTAAAGCTAACCTCTTTTTTGTCTTCCATACTAAATAAAATTGTTTCATCGACTCCTGAGTCTAGTAAGAAATTCAACTCAATACCGTTCACTTTTATAGGTATAAAAACCAAGTTATTAATTAACTTAAAAGGAATTACAACTTTCTTTTTATTCTTTTCAATTAGAAAATCATCCTGTGCATATAGTGTAAAAGATACCAAAAGCCCAAAAAACAATATGATATATTTTTTCATTGATATTTTTTTATTATAAAATTACTAAAAATAGTGATTATTGTTACATTTTCAGAACTCCCTCTATTGGTTACGTTAAATTCGAAAAAAAAAATGCAAATTTGCACTTCAATAATTAAACACATGCCAACAATTTCAAACAAAGGCAGAAACATGCCCGAATCACCGATACGCAAATTAGCTCCTTATGCAGATTTTGCAAAACAAAAAGGAAAAAAAGTGTATCATTTAAACATTGGTCAACCGGATATCAAAACACCCGAAGTGGCCATCGAGGCGGTAAAAAATATTGATTTAAGCATTATAGAATACAGTCCGTCAGACGGATATGAAAGTTATAGAAAAAAATTAGCAAAATTTTACCAAAGTCAAAATGTAAATGTTAACTCAGAAGACATCATAGTAACTACTGGTGGTTCTGAAGCCTTATTATTTGCATTAGCCACAATTACAGATCCTGGAGACGAAATCATTATTCCGGAGCCATTTTATGCTAATTATCATGCATTTGCCTCATCGACAAGTGCAACAGTTATTCCTGTAATCTCAACAATCGAGAGTGGATTTGCTTTACCTAGTATTGAAGATGTCGAAAAATTGATTACGCCAAGAACAAAAGCCATTTTAATTTGTAATCCTGGAAATCCTACAGGTTATTTATATTCTGAATCAGAAATTAAGCAACTTGCCGGATTAATAAAAAAACACGATTTGTATTTAATTGCCGATGAGGTATATCGTGAATTTTTATATGATGGTGATGATGTTCACTTTTCTGTAATGAATTTAGAAGATGTAGACCAAAATGTAATCATGGTCGACTCTGTATCAAAACGTTACAGTATGTGCGGTGCAAGAATTGGATGTTTGGTTACAAAAAACAAAGCAGTTTTAGCCACGGTAATGAAATTTGCCCAAGCAAGACTAAGCCCGCCAACTATCGAGCAAATTGCTTGTGAAGCTGCTATAGACACACCTCAAAGTTATTTTGATCAAGTGATTTCAGAATATAAAAGCCGTCGCGATACTTTGATTACAGAATTGAATAAAATCGAAGGCGTGATTGTAACTAAACCAAAAGGAGCTTTCTATTGCATTGCACAATTACCTATAGAAAATTCTGAAGATTTTGCGCAATGGCTTTTAGAAAGTTATGATCTTAACGGAGAAACTGTAATGGTTGCTCCTGCAGCCGGATTCTATTCAACTCCCGGAATGGGGTTGAATCAGGTAAGGATTGCATATGTTCTAAACACAAAAGATTTAATTACTGCAGTAAACATATTAAAAGAGGCACTCTTGGCTTACAATATAAAATAATTAAGCAGAAACGCACTCTTCAAAAGACAATAACTAATTAAGCTATTGTCTTTTGTGTTTTTAAAGAACACCAATTTCTTTTTAAATTAAATTATATCCAAAAAGGAGCAATTAAATAGTAAAAACGATAGAAAAGGTTTCCTATTTATTAATTATCTTTACCGCCTTAAAAGAATATACCCATACTAATAGTAGTGTTTAATGATAAATAACGAAGATTTTCAAGACGAAATAGGAGACAATCATTTTAGCAGTAATGCGAAAAACCCTGTAAGACAGGATGCTTTTGACTTAAGCGATGATGAAAAAATAGAAAGAATAAAAAAAGATGTCGAAAACATTCTGCAAACTCTTGGAATGGATTTGACTGATGACAGTATAAAAGGTACTCCAAACCGAGTAGCAAAAATGTTTGTAAAAGAGATTTTTGGTGGCTTAAACCCTTCAAAACAGCCAAAAGCTTCTACTTTTGACAATAATTACAAATACGGCGAAATGTTAGTAGAAAAAAACATTACTGTTTATTCTACCTGCGAACACCATTTACTGCCAATTATCGGTAGAGCACACGTAGCTTATATTTCAAGCGGAAGAGTTATTGGTTTATCAAAAATGAACAGAATCGTAGAATATTATGCTAAAAGACCTCAGGTTCAGGAGCGTCTTACTATGCAAATTGTTCAGGAACTTCAAAAAGCTTTAGGCACGGAAGACGTTGCCTGCGTAATTGATGCTAAACACCTTTGCGTAAATTCAAGAGGAATTAAAGATATTGAAAGCAGTACAGTAACGTCTGAATTTGGTGGAAAATTTAAAGATCCTCAAACAAAAAGAGAGTTTTTAGACTATATTAAATTAGACACTCAGTTCTAATTTAATACGATATTTCTATTATATTTCTGGTTTAGCCCTGATAGTAGCGGCATCCTTTTATGGTGGGGTTCACCATAAAAGATACAGCGGATAGCAGGATTAGCTCCTAAAACACCAACAAACATCTTAACAATGCCATTATATACAAGTCAACATCTAAAAATATACAATTCACTTTCGGGTGAAAAAGAAAATTTCAATCCAATTCATGAAGGAAATGTTGGAATGTATGTTTGCGGACCTACCGTTTATAGCAATGTACACTTAGGAAATGTAAGAACATTTATGTCGTTTGACGTAATTTTCAGGTATTTTTTACATCTTGATTATAAAGTCAGGTATGTTAGGAACATTACAGATGTTGGCCATATCGTTGATGATGTTGATGAAGGTGAAGACAAAATAGCTAAAAAAGCACGTTTGGAACAATTAGAGCCAATGGAAGTTGTACAGCGCTATACAGTAGATTTTCATGATATTCTAAAGTCTTTTAATTTTTTACCGCCTAGCATTGAGCCAACTGCAACAGGGCATATTATTGAACAAATCGAAATCATCAAAAAAATTATCGATACCGGAATTGGTTATGAAGCCAACGGGTCGGTATATTTTGATGTTGTAAAATATAACGAAACCAATAATTACGGCGTTTTAAGTGGTAGAAATATCGAAGATATGCTGGCCAATACCCGTGATCTTGATGGCCAGTCAGACAAAAGAAATCCACAGGATTTTGCACTTTGGAAAAAAGCAGAACCAGAACATATCATGAGGTGGCCTTCGCCATGGAGCGATGGTTTTCCGGGTTGGCATCTGGAATGTACCGCAATGAGTACAAAATACCTGGGAAATCATTTTGATATTCACGGGGGCGGAATGGATTTAAAATTTCCGCATCACGAATGTGAAATTGCACAAAATGAAGCTTGTACAGGCCAATCGCCGGTAAATTACTGGATGCATGCCAATATGCTTACTTTAAATGGCAAGAAAATGGCAAAATCAACCGGAAATAATATTTTACCGGGAGAAATTTTAAGCGGAGATAATAACATTTTAAGTAAAGCTTTTTCTGCATCCGTGACACGATTTTTCATGTTGCAGGCACATTACAGAAGCATATTAGATTTCTCCGATGATGCTATTGTTGCTGCAGAAAAAGGGTATAAAAGACTGATGGAAGCCTTAATTGCTTTACCAACGATCACAACAAGCGCAACAAGTTCTATAAATATCGCTTCATGGAAACAATTGTGCTACGATGCCATGAACGACGATTTCAATACACCAATTTTAATTGCGCAATTATTTGAAGCAGTTAGGTATGTTAATTTATTGAAAGAAGGGAAAGAAACAATCACTGCAGAAGATCTCTCAATATTTACATCAGCTGTTAATGCTTTCGTTTTTGATGTTTTAGGTTTAAGCAATGAAAAAGCAGCAGATAGCAACAATGATAAACTGGAAGGCGTTGTCAATATGCTTATCGGAATGAGAAATCAAGCCAGAGCAGATAAAAACTTTTCCCTTTCAGACCAAATTCGCGATCAGTTGATTGCTTTGGGTATTCAATTGAAAGACGGAAAAGATGGCACAACCTTCTCAGTATAATCAATTCATTTTCTAATAAATCATGAAAGTCATAACGCCATTTGTTTTATTAGTACGCTTTTATCAAAATGCGATTTCGCCATTTACCCCATCGTCATGTCGTTTTGAACCAACATGTTCGAGTTATATGATTGAAGCCTTACAAAAACACGGATTATTTTATGGCGGATACTTAGGAATGAAACGTATTTTGAGTTGTCATCCTTGGGGTAGAACCGGCTACGATCCGGTTCCTGAAAAGAAATGTTCGCACAAACATTAACTTTTAATAAAGATTTACTCTGTTTTAAATATTTATTTTTACAACACAAATATAAAAATAACACTTCATGACACAAGCTTTAAACATCGTTTGGAATCCTTCAGAAGGAATCAATTTAGGATTTTTTATGATTCGCTACTACAGTTTAATGTTCGTAATCGCCTTTGGTTTAGGTTGGTATCTTATGAAAAATATTTTCGAACGCGAAAACGAATCAATTGACAAATTAGATTCTTTATTCGTTTGGACTGTTTTAGCTACTTTAATTGGTGCACGTTTAGGTCATGTTTTATTTTATGACTGGGAATATTTTAGAAACCATTTACTTGAAATCTTCCTGCCATTTAGATTCGAACCCAAATTTGAGTTTACAGGTTTTCAGGGCTTAGCAAGTCATGGTGCTGCTATTGCAATTATTATTGCAATGTACTATTACAGTAAAATGATTTTAAAACGTCCATTGTTATGGATTCTGGATCGTGTTGTCATTCCTGTGGCAAGCGGTGCTATTTTTGTTCGTTTAGGAAATTTTTTTAATTCAGAGATCATAGGACATGAAACAAACTCTGCATTCGGAATTCGTTTTTTACATGATCAGTTCAGTAAAAATGAAGCTGTAAATGCAACTAAAATTGCTGATCCAAAAGAAGCTTATACCGCCATCGCGACCGATCCTAAATTTGCCGATTTGCTAACTCTGGTACCAGCAAAGCATCCTGCACAGTTATACGAAGCATTTTGTTATATTTTTGTATTTGCAATCTTGTTTTTCTTGTATTGGAAAACAAATGCAAGACTTAAATCAGGCTATTTATTCGGATTGTTTTTAGTGCTTTTGTTTGTTGTTCGCTTCATTGTTGAGTTTGTAAAAGAAAGTCAGGGAGGTTTCGAAAATGAATTAGGATACTTCTCAACAGGACAGTGGCTAAGTATTCCATTTATAATTATCGGACTTTTCTTTATTATTAGAGCACAAAGAAATCCTTTGTCTGCTTCTTAAAAAATTCCACATACAAAAATGCCCAATACTTTTTAAAAGCTATTGGGCATTTTTTTTGCTTTAAATATAAATTACACATATCATCATTATCCTGCACATTTTTAAAATCTTTCGCTTTAATTTTCAGCAGCAGAAAGTTATTATTCACAACAAGTTCAGTCTCGCTGTCCGTTATATCTTTTCTGTATAAAAAGACCAGAAAAAGTATACCACTGCCATCGAGGCTAAATTAGAAACCTCTTTTTCAAAAGGTATGCGAATGTAATGCATCCATAAAAGAGTTTTTTACATTGCAAACAGTAACTTGTAAATATAATGAGAAGTAACTATTCTTTCTAAAGAATAGTTGGCCTTTTAGTATAACCAATTTAATTTATCAATATTAGATCAAGGCAAAAAAAAGATCCAACTTTCGTTGGATCTTTTTCTATAATTAAAACTTGCAAATTATACTTTATTATGCTTGTCTTCGATTGTATGTTTATCATCACTTGAAATAGTATCAACCAATACTGGTGTAGCGATAAATAACGAAGAGTAAGTTCCTACAAGAATACCTACTAACATTGCAAAGATAAATCCTCTGATAGATTCACCACCAAAGATAAACATCGTTAATAATACGATAATCATCATTAATGAAGTATTCAATGTTCTTGATAGCGTAGTATTAATAGATGCATTTACAATATCTTCAAAACTACCTTTACGGTTTCCTAGAATAAACTCTCTAATTCTGTCAAATACAATTACAGTATCATTCATAGAATATCCAATAACAGTAAGAATTGCAGCGATAAAATGCTGATCCATTTCCATGTGGAAAGGCATAAATTTATAGCATAAAGAGTAAATTCCTAATACAAAGATTACGTCATGCGCAACAGCTGCAATCGCACCTAATGAATACTGCCATTTACGGAAAGAAATCATTAAGTATAAGAAAATAACTGCCATCGCACCAATTACAGCCCAATAAGAGTTTGTTTTGATATCTTCTGAAATAGAAGCTCCAACTTTAGAGGCTTGTAAAACTCCAACAGTTTTACCATCATAAGAATTGATAAATTTATCATAAGATGAATTTGTATAATATTTAGCTAAAGCTGCATATAATTTTTCATTTACTTCTTTATCAACACCTACACCATCTTCTTTGATTTTGTATTTAGTTGTTATTTTTAATTGATCATCGTCTCCTAAAATTTTAGCTTCAACAGGAGTTCCGAATGCAGCCGATAATTCATCAGAAACAACTGTAGCATCTACTGGTTTTTCAAATTTCACTTGAAAAGTTCTTCCTCCAACGAAATCAACACCTTCGTCTAATCCGTTAACAAAGAAGATAGAAATTAAACTTACTACAACAATAATTGAAGAGAAGATGTAAGTGAATTTTTTGATTTTGATAAAGTCAAAGTGGAAATTAGTAAACCAGTTTTTAGTAATATTTGTAGAGAAAGTTAAATCACCTTTTCCAGCAATATTTCTATCAATAAAAATTCTGGCAATAAAAATTGATGTAAACAATGAAGTTACGATACCAATAAGTAAGGTTAAAGCGAAACCTTTAATTGGTCCTGTTCCAAAAATAAACAAGATTGCTCCAGTTAAAACGTGCGTTACGTTTGCATCAATAATAGAACGCATTGCACCGTGCCATCCATAAGAAGTTACAACCGCTTCAGATAATGACTTACCTTCACGCAATTCCTCTTTTGCTCTTTCAAATATAATAATATTTGCATCTACTGCAGTACCTAATGTTAATACGATACCTGCAATACCAGGTAATGTTAATACAAAACCAAAACTTGCCATAATTCCGAAAAGGAAAAGTAAGTTCAGTAATAAGGCAAGGTTAGCATACCAACCCGCTTTACCATAATAGAACACCATCCACAAACAAACTAATAAAAACCCGATTACCGATGACATTGTACCAGCATCAATAGCAGCCTGACCCAAAGATGGCCCTACAACAGTTGATTGGATAATATCTGCAGAAGCCGGTAATTTACCTGCATTTAATACATTTGCTAAATCTTTAGTTTCAGCCACATCAAAAGAACCTGTGATTTCAGATCTTCCTCCTGCAATTGGACCACTTGTTACTCCTGGAGCAGAATAAACTACATTATCCAAAACAATAGCAATATAACTTTTTTGAGAAAAAGCTCTTCCTGTCAATTCTTCCCAAATTTTAGCGCCCTGACTGTTCATTTGCATAGAAACAGCTGGTTTTCCTAATTGGTCAAAAGTATCTTTTGCATCCGTAACAACACCACCGCTCATAGCAGGAGCATTATCTCTATTTCCTTTTAATGCATATAATTCAACAGCTTCAATATCTTTTCCTTTAGCATCTTTTGTAGTAGTTGGTTTACTCCAAACAAATTTCGCATTGTGCTGATCAGCTGCCAATAAAATTCTGATTTCCGGTCTTTTAAAATACTCGTTAACAACTGAAGTATCTTTTGGGGCAAAATAGCCTAAAACCGGTCCACCACCCTGACCAATCATTTTGTCAAATAATGGATTGTTTCCTTTTTTAGTATCAAGTGAATCTTTTGCATCAGTTAATAAAGCATTCAATGAATCTTTAACAACTGCCTTAGTTTCCGTCTTTTTAATTTCCGTCTTTTTTAAAGCTTCGTTACTAGCTACTAAAAAGTTTCCAATTTCTTCAATTTTAAACGTTTCCCAAAACTCTAACTGAGCTTTTCCTCCTAATAATTTTTTAATTCTATCAACATCCTTCGCTCCTGGCAGCTCTACTAAGATTCTTCCTGTTTCACCTAATTTTTGAACGTTTGGCTGTGTAACACCAAATTTATCGATACGCTCTCTTAATACTTTAAAAGCACTTTCAACAGACTCATCAACTTTTCTTTTAATTACTTTTTGAGCTTGCGCATCAGACATTTGAAAATCGATACCACCTTCTCCCTGTAAACTTCTGTTTGCAAAAATATCTGGTGAAGCTAATCTTGTAGTTCCGTTTGAATTTGCTTCAAAAGCTTCAAAAAACTTATTCAAATAGGTTTTGTTTCCTTCTAAATTTGCACTTGCATCAGCTAATGACTTATTAAATACAGGATTCTTAGAATTGTTAGCCAATCCTTTCAAAACATCTTTAATAGAAATTTGAAGAACCACATTGATTCCTCCCTCTAAGTCAAGTCCTTTATTTAATTGCTTGTTTTTTACTTCATTATAAGTAAAATCAGTAAAACCAAGATTCAATACTTTTTCTTTACCAATAGAATCCAAATATTTTAATTCTTTATCAGGATTGTTTCCTGCTAAAGCCTTAGCTTCACTTTTGACGTTGTTAGCCACAAAAGTGAAAGAAAGTTGGTAAATACTTACCAATGCAAATAGAATTGCGAAAAATTTAATAAGTCCTTTATTCTGCATTATTACTAAAAATTAATTATGTTTTATTGTTTGTTTTGTTTTAAAAGTCCCATAAAATAAGCCCTGACATGATTTTTAGAAACTAAAAAACTGAATCACGAATTACAACATTTTTTTTAAACCGAGCAAATATATAATTCTCGAAAAGATTAACCAATTTATTTATTAATTAATCTCAAAAAAAAGACTGCAAAAGTGCAGCCTTTTTCTTTTTTTTCGGAAATCTTTATGCTAAAATTGATTTTAAGGCATCATTCATACTCCTAACAGCATCCGCACTTTTAGCAAAAAGTGCACTTTCATTATCATTTAATTGGATGTCTAAAATTTGTTCAACACCATTTTTACCAATTATACAAGGCACTCCAATACATATATCTTTTTGTCCATATTCTCCATCTACAAAAACAGAGCAGGCTATCATTTTCTTTTGATCATTTAAAATACTATCTACTAAAAAAGCAACCGAAGCACCTGGCGCATACCAGGCAGATGTTCCTAAAAGTCCCGTAAGTGTAGCTCCTCCAACCATAGTATCAGCTGCAACTTTTTGCAATACTTCTTCTGAAAGAAATTCTGTTACAGGTATGCCATTATAAGATGCCAAACGAGTTAACGGAATCATAGTGGTGTCACCGTGACCACCAATAACCATTGCTGAAATATCATTTGCCGGTTTATCTAATGCCAAAGACAGATAAGTTCTAAAACGGGAACTATCCAGTGCTCCGCCCATACCAATTATTCTGTTCTTAGGTAATCCAGTTGATTTTAAAGCTAAATAAGTCATCGTATCCATTGGATTAGAAACCACAACTATTATGGCATCTGGTGAGTGCTGTAACACATTCTCCGCAACTATTTTAACAATCCCTGCATTAATACTAATTAATTCTTCACGAGTCATTCCTGGTTTTCTTGGAATTCCGGATGTAATAACAACTACATCACTTCCGGCAGTTTTAGAATAATCATTGGTCACACCTGATACTTTGGTATTAAAGCCTGTATTGGTAGCACATTGCATAATATCCAATGCTTTCCCTTCGGCAAAACCTTCTTTAATATCCAACAATACAACTTCGCTTGCAATTCCTCTATAAGAAATAACATCCGCACAAGTGGCTCCAACATTTCCTGCTCCTACAATGGTAACTTTCATATTTTATACTTTATTGGTTATTAGTTAATTCGTTTATGTAATAATCGAAAATTCGTTTAATCGTTTAGTAAATTTAAACAATTAAACGAATTAACGACTAAATTTTATTAGGCATCAATATTTGCATAAACTGCATTTTTCTCGATAAACTCTCTACGTGGCGGAACTTCATCTCCCATTAACATTGAGAAGACTCTATCAGCTTCAGCCAGGCTATCAATATTTACCTGACGCAAAGTTCTGAAATTAGGATCCATTGTAGTTTCCCACAATTGTTCTGCATTCATCTCTCCAAGACCCTTATAACGCTGAACAGCAGCACTTCCACCCATTCTTTCATTAGCCTGATCACGTTGAACATCATTCCAGGCATATTCTTTTTTATTCCCTTTTTTAACTAAATATAAAGGCGGAGCTGCAATGTAAACGTGACCTTCCTCAATCAATTCTTTCATGAAACGGAAGAAGAACGTTAATATTAAGGTAGAAATATGGCTACCATCGACATCGGCATCACACATAATAATTACTTTATGGTAACGTAATTTCGAAAGATTCAATGCTTTACTATCTTCCTCTGTTCCTACAGTTACACCAAGTGCGGTAAAAATATTTCGAATCTCTTCGTTTTCAAATACTTTATGATGCATTGCTTTTTCTACGTTCAAAATCTTACCACGCAATGGTAAAATAGCCTGAAATGCACGATCACGACCTTGTTTTGCTGTTCCACCAGCCGAATCTCCCTCGACAAGGTAAACTTCACATCTTGCCGGATCCTGCTCAGAACAATCTGATAATTTTCCTGGTAATCCACCGCCACCCATAACGGTTTTACGCTGTACCATTTCACGTGCCTTTTTAGCAGCGTGACGGGCTTGTGCAGCCAGAATTACTTTCTGGATAATGATACGGGCATCATTTGGATTTTCTTCCAAATAATTCTCTAGCATTTCTCCAACAGCCTGAGAAACCGGAGAAACTACTTCTCTGTTTCCTAACTTAGTTTTAGTTTGTCCTTCGAATTGCGGCTCTGCGACTTTTACTGATATAATTGCTGTTAATCCTTCACGGAAGTCATCTCCTGCAATTTCGAATTTCAATTTATCCAACATTCCGGATGCATCTGCATATTTTTTAAGCGTTCTTGTCAAACCACTTCTAAAACCTTGTAAATGTGTTCCTCCTTCGTGTGTATTAATATTATTTACGTATGAGAAAATATTCTCTGTATAACTTGTATTGTAAATCAACGCAACCTCAACCGGAATTTCTCCTTTTTCGTGATCCATGCTGATAACGTGAGAAATAATTGGTTCACGGTTACCATCTAAATAACGAATATATTCTTTAAGACCTTCATCTGAGTGAAAAACTTCACTTTTGAATTCGCCTTTTTCATCAACTTCTCTTTTATCTGTAAATGTAATGGTGATTCCTTTATTTAAGAAAGAAAGTTCACGCATACGAGCTGATAATGTATCATAAGAAAATTCAATAGTTTGAGTAAAGATGGTATCATCCGGATAAAAAGTCTGACGCGTACCTCTTTTATCTGTTTCTCCGATTTGTTTAACCGGATACATTGACTTTCCTCTTTCGTATTCCTGTTCATAGATTTTACCATCTCTGAAAACAGTAGATTTCATGTGAACGGAAAGCGCATTTACAACTGAAACCCCAACACCGTGTAAACCTCCGGAAACTTTATAAGAATCTTTATCGAATTTACCTCCGGCACCAATTTTAGTCATTACTACCTCGAGTGCCGAAACACCTTCTTTTTTATGTAAATCAACCGGAATACCACGGCCGTTATCTTCAACTGTTACGGATCCGTCTTCGTTAATTGCGACACCAATAGTATCACAATGTCCTCCCATCGCCTCATCAATAGAGTTATCAACAACCTCATAAACCAAATGGTGCAGCCCTCGAACCCCCACATCTCCAATATACATAGATGGACGCATTCTTACATGCTCCATTCCTTCTAATGCCTGAATACTATCTGCTGAATAATTGTTCTTCTTGATTTCTTCGCTCATATAATTTATTCTAAAAAAATGTAATTATTGTCTAACACGCAAATATATAAAAACGCAATTTATATATCGGTTAAATTCCCATTTAAAGCATGTAAGTTATTAACATATTATCAATAAAAGCGGATAAAAAAAGAAGTTTCGGTTTTAAATTCCAAAAAATAAATTCCAAATCCAAAACTTGTAAATAAAAAAATCCGAGTCTGATTTTGAAATCATCTCGGATTTTATATTTAAAATTCCAATTTGGAATTTCTCTATTAAAATTTCTTCTTGTTTGGAATTTCAGACCGTTATTCCTGATTTTGAAATTTCAGTATCCGCTTTTACGTGGGCTACATTAGCTCTTCCGCTTGGATCAAGATTATCCTGCCATTTTGGAATCCATTTCCTTACTGTTTGCGCAGCACTTACCTGTGGATAATGTTTATGAAAAATTGATCTGTACAAATAAGCTTCTTTTGTTGTTGGCGAATTATACGGAAATTCTAAAGCTGCTCCCGCCAATTGTTCATCTGAAATCTGGGAAGTGCAATATTCAATTAATTGATCAACCCAATTATACCCTACTCCATCTGAAAATTGTTCTTTTTGCCTCCATAAAATTTCGGATGGTAAATAAGGATCTTCAGGTGTATCAAATGCTTTTCTTAAAATGTATTTCTCAACAGCTTCATACGTTTTTGGCTGTTTTTCTTCTGTTTTAATTCTAATAGCAACGTCTAAAAAATCTTTATCCAAAAAGGGAACCCTGGCTTCTAAACTATGAGCCATTGTCGATTTATCGGCTCGTAATAGATCGGCTGTAAATAACTTTTGGACTCTTTCAATTGTTTCTTTTTGAAATTCATCTGAAGAAGGCGCATTTCTAAAATACAAATGACCTCCAAAAACTTCATCGGCACCTTCACCTGAAAGAATCACTTTTATCCCTTTTTCTTTTACAGCTTTAGCCAGCAAATACATTGGTACCCCTGAACGCACTGAAATAACATCATAGGTTTCAATATGATAAATTAATTTTTCTAAAATCCCTACCCCATCCTGAACCGTAAAATAAATTTCATGATGTTCAGTACCTATAAAATCTGCTGCTTTTCTTGCCGCAATATTATCAGGAGAATTAGCATCTAAACCAATAGAAAAGGAATGTAATTTCTCTTTGGTTCCAGCTAATAAACGAAATGCTATTGCAGAAGTCAGGGACGAATCTACGCCCCCCGAAAGCAATACGCCAACAGGCACGTCGCTCATCAAACGTTTACGGGTAGCCTCAATTAAAGACTCTCTGATCAAATTTAAATCAAGTGGTTGATTTGCATTTTTATATTCCTCATATTCGGGATCATAATATTTCACAAAACCTGTTTTTGCAGTATAATAATGTCCCGGAGGAAAAGTCGAAAATGATTTGCACTGATCTGCAATTGATTTCATTTCTGAAGAAAAATAAATCCTTCCTCTTTCGTCTAATCCATAATACAAAGGTTTCACGCCAATTGGATCTCTGCCGGCAATATAATCATCGCCATCAATAACAACAAAGGCAAAGTCACCATCTAATTTATTACAGAAGTCATATCCAAATTCTTCATACAAATGCACTATTACTTCAGAATCGGATTTTGTTCTAAATGTGTGATTTTTTAAAACCGTATCTTTTAATTTCTGATAGTTATAGATTTCCCCATCATGTATTACCCATCCTTTATTGGTTCCCTGAATGGGTTGTTTGCCGGACTTTAGATCTATAATTGATAAACTTTCATGGCAAATAACACTGCCATTTTCCATAATATGCAAATCACTTTCATCAGGACCTCGATGCGACATTCTTTCTGATAGCTCTTTTACAAGTCGTGGGTCTTTTCCTTTACCAATAACGGCTAATAATCCAGACATATTAATCTATTTTTATTTATTTTTATTACTAAATCTATAATAATCTTCATCTCAACAATTTGATTCGACGAAAGCCAAATATAAAAAAATCTACTAACTATTTAACGAGTAAATTATCAAACTCACACAATAAAAAGTTATTTAAACAGTTTTACAAACCAAGAAAAACGTCCTCTAGGAGAACGTTTTCAATAAATATTTAAGTTTTTAAAAAAAATTACGCTTTTTCGTATGCATCATCATGCACACTCGCAACTGCTCTTCCTGAAGGGTCGTTCATGTTTTTGAAAGCTTCATCCCACTCCAAAGCAATTTTTGTACTACAAGCCACACTAGCTTCCTGAGGCACGCATAATGCTGCAGCATCACTAGGGAAATGTTCAGTAAAAATCGAACGATAGTAATATTCTTCTTTAGAAGTTGGTGTTTGTAAAGGAAATTTATATTTCGCATTTGCCAATTGTTCATCTGAAACTGCTTCAGCTACTACTTCTTTCAAAGTATCAATCCAGCTGTATCCTACTCCATCAGAGAATTGTTCTTTTTGTCTCCATGCTACACTTTCCGGCAACATATCTTCAAAAGCTTTACGAACTACCCATTTTTCCATTGGATGTTCTTTGTTGATCATTTTATCCTGTGGATTGATTCGCATCGCAACATCCATAAATTCTTTATCTAAGAAAGGAACACGGCCTTCAATTCCCCAAGCTGCTAAACTTTTGTTGGCACGTAAACAATCGTACATGTGAAGTTTTCCTAATTTACGAACGTTTTCTTCGTGAAATTCCCTTGCGTTTGGTGCTTTATGAAAGTATAAATATCCTCCAAATAACTCATCTGCACCTTCACCGGACAATACCATTTTGATTCCCATTGATTTGATAACTCTCGCCATTAACCACATTGGAGTTGAAGCTCTTACTGTCGTTACATCATACGTTTCTAAGTTATAAATCACGTCACGAACAGCATCTAAACCTTCCTGAATAGTGAATTTAATTTCGTGGTGAATCGTTCCGATGTGTTTTGCCACAACCTGAGCTGCAGCTAAATCAGGAGAACCTTCTAATCCTACTGAAAATGAGTGTAATTGTGGGTACCAGGCATCTGTAGTATCATCAGACTCAATACGTTTTTGTGCATATTTTTTGGCTACAGCCGAAGTAATAGACGAATCTAAACCACCTGAAAGCAATACTCCATAAGGTACATCACTCATCAACTGTCTATGAACAGCCGCTTCTAAAGCTTCTTTAATTGCAGGAATACTAGTTTCATTATCTTTTACAGCATCATACTCCATCCAGTCTCTCTTATACCATTGTACAAATTCACCGTCTTTACTTGTCATATAATGTCCCGGAGGAAACAATTCTATTTTTGTACAATACCCTTCTAAGGCTTTCAATTCTGAGGCTACATAGAAAGTTCCGTCCTGATCCCAACCAATGTACAATGGAATAATTCCCATGTGGTCACGAGCGATAAAATATTCATCTTTATCTACGTCATAAATTGCAAATCCGAAGATTCCGTTCATTTCATCAACAAAATGAGGTCCCTTTTCTTTGTAAAGAGCCAGAATAACTTCGCAGTCACTTTCAGTTTGAAAGTTATATTTTCCTTCAAATTGTTTACGTAATTCTCTGTGGTTGTAGATCTCACCGTTTGCAGCCAAAACCAATTTTTTATCTTCAGTAAATAATGGCTGTTTTCCTGAAGCAGGATCAACGATTGCCAAACGCTCGTGAGAAAGAATTGCTTTTTCGTTACTGTAAATTCCGCTCCAGTCCGGTCCACGGTGACGAATGATTTTAGACATTTCTAATACCTGAGGTCTTAAAGTTTCGGCTTTTTGTTTTAGGTCAAAGGCACATACGATTCCACACATAATTATATATTTTTATTTTTATTTTATTTTGACAGGGCAAAGATGGGTTATTGATTACAATTGAAAAACACAAACATTAAATTCAGTTATAATTTTAAACCATAAGTTTAATTTTACATATAAAATGAAAAATTTTAATACAAAAAAAAGGAAGGAACTTGAAAATTTTAATTTTAAATCAAAACAATAAGATTTTAAAGAGATTTTTTGAATTATATTTTTGATTCGCAGAAAATATTAAAAATACTCAACGAAAAGCATAAAAGCTCTTCATAAATTATCGTTTTCTCCCCATCCCTGTCATTTCAGAAATCACAAAAACAACACTATTCAACACTTTCAATCGTATATTGCGTTTTATTAATTTCAAATTGAAACCCAACTTTGTTTCCCATTAAATGAGCTCCCAGAGGCGACTGTGGAGAAATCGCAATAACATTGATACTATCAATCGCAATTTTAGGAAGTGCCACACTCAGATATAAATAAATTCCGTTGGCTTTTACCAGACTGCCAGAAATAATATTTTCGGTTGTTTTTGAGGAATCAATTTTGTCTAAAACAGCTTTTTGATTTATTGCTTCTTTTAATTTATTGGTCAGTTTTTCCTGCTCAATATGCATCATCGCCAAAGCCGTTTCGTGTTTATCACCTGCTGAACCTTTTGCATCGTTTTTAGAATCTTCGGTCAAAGCCGAAATCATATCTTTAAAAACATCGATTCGATCCTGAACCATTTGTAAATAATGGGAATGTATTTTTTGTTTGAAAGTCATTTTTTTAAGATACTGAGGTTCTGATTTACAAATATGCAAATGTTTTTAGTCGTCGCAACGCAAATCCTCTTTATTATTACATTACAAATTAAACTGATTTCTTCTCTGCATAAAAATTAACACGATGTTTTTTATTTTTCAATAAACAATCTCTAATTTTAACAACTTAATTAATTTAATCAATTCTATGAAAACATCTACATTTATTGCATCAGTTGCATTTGGAATTACTATGCTTTTATCATCTAATGCTAATGCTCAAAAATTCCCTGATTTAGATAAAAGTCCAATGGATATGGCTTCTTATCCTAATGACTACAAAGATCCTGCTAAACTTGTTCGCATTATCTATGGCCGCCCACAATTAAAAGGCCGTGATTTAAGCACGTTAATCCCTGAAGGAAAAGTTTGGAGAACAGGAGCTAATGAAGCTGCTGAAATTACATTTTATAAAGACATGAAATTTGGTGATAAAAAAATAAAAGCAGGAGCTTACAGTTTATTTCTTTTACCTGAAAAAAATGCATGCACAGTAATCATAAGTAAAGACTTGAATGTTTGGGGCTCTTATACTTATAAAGAAGCGAATGACGTTGCGAGATTAAGCGTTCCGGTTACTGAAGGAACTGATTCACTTGAAGCTTTCTCAATGGTTTTTACCAAAGCTGATAAAGGAGTTATTTTGAATTTAGGTTGGGATAAAACAAGAGTTGCTGTTCCATTTACAGAATAAAAAGTTTTAACTTCAAAAAAAAATAGCTTCCTGATTTGAGAAGCTATTTTTTTTGACTTCAATTACTATTAAAAGTCGAATTTATAATTTGCACCTCCTAAAACCTGGAATCCCTGAACAGGATAGTTCAACCATTTTTGATAAGCCTGATTGCCAATATTATTTAGTTTTAAGAAAAAAGTCAAACGTTCGCTGAATTTATATCCCAAATGCGCATTGGCATCAAAATAACTTTTTAAAGTTACAGGTGCATAATTTGCTGCAATATCAAGATTAGTTTGCATATCCTTGCGCTCACCCACATAAAAAACATTTAATCCTGCATACCATTGCTTGGTTATATTTACATCCAGATTAGAACTTAATTTTATAGTTGGCAAGTTCCAGCCTTCTACAAATGCATCGGTTTTGTAACTATTGAAAGTTCCGTTGATTCCAAAAGTAACGTTTTCAGAAAAATCAGCTTTTAATTCCGCATAAAAGCGAAATGTTCGGATATCTTCATAAACAACTCCAAAAGAGTTTCCGTAAGCATAATTCTCATTTGAAAAATCTTCTGTATAATCGTTGCTTTTAAACAAAGCCTTATTTTTTTCATTTAGATAAGAACCTGTCAAATTATAGTTTACATTGTTAGCCAGCTTACCTTTCAAACCAGCAAAAACATTATATTGAGTGCTTGATGGAGTCATGTTTAATGTTGGCGATAAAAACGGGTTCTCGGTCACAAAATCAGCGTATGAATTCTGATTTAGACTTCCATTTACCCCTGTGTAGAAAATCATTAAATCTCCAACTAGTTTATACGAAGCATTTACTTTTGGGTAGATATAAAACTTGTTTCCGCTATTTTCAGAATCCAATGCATAATATAATCCTGCTCCTAATTCAAGAGTCCAATCGTTTTCATTCACCACAAAACTTGGTTCAATTCCAAAATTGGTCAAACTATATTTTACAGCATCAGTATTCGTTTTAAAATAATTATTTTCGAAACTCCCACTTACATGGTCAACAATTACATTTGTATTGATCGACTGATCCATTACATCGACTTTAAAAGTAGGTTTTAAGTAAAAACGGTTTTCTGAAGAAGAAAAACTATCCGAAAAGTGCGTAAATTTAGTGGCAACTTTACTAAAAATACTTTCATTAAATTCGATGTTTCCTCCTAAAGAAATCGTATTATAAGAATGATTAGGATTAATTTTATTTATTAAATCAAAACGATCTTCAGGAAACAAAGTCGAACCAAAATCAGCAGGCAAACCATACCAATTGTATATTTGATTCTGATATCCTAATTCAATATTCCAGGACATATCACGATTATTCTGGCCATAACCAATATTCAATCCTGTATCATAAAATTCATCATTCAAAAGCACGTCTTTAATTCCGCCTTGCGATGAATGGTGACGAAACATTCCAGCCACATAATCATTATTCCCTAAATCCTGATTAACAAACAATTCTGCATTGAGCGTGCTGTAATTTCCAACACCTAATGTTGCATAATTATTAAATAAACGTTCTTGTCTTGATTTATCTACACTGGCAGCTTTACCTTTTGAAGGCGTAAAAGTTGAAGCTACAGGAACTGATAAAATACTATATTTAATCGTCTCTTTGGCCTGATTTCCAGAATCGTCCAGTGACGGCGTTTCTTTTACTTTATAGGCATCTGATATCGTTGGCGAATAAGGTTTTACCACATTTACAGTTTCGGAACCAATGGTTTCTTCTTTCTTTTGTGCAAATGAAAGCTGAAAAACAAACAGCAAAATTAAAATGATAGTTTTATTCTGGAAATTAATTTTCATATTTTATATTTTAAAGAGAATAGATGCAAGAACAAAGAAAATAGACTTTGTTATAATTTATTCTTTATCAATACTCTCGTTTTATCTTATTTAAATCTTTACTCTTGAATCTTTTTTCTATTTTATTGTGTTAAACTTCCCATTCGCCTTTGGCAATAAACTGCGCTTTTCCTCCTATTTTAATATCAAATTCATTTTCGGTTAACTTTCCTTTAAAATAAATTTGGGAAGGACGGTTTATATAATCTCCCTGATAATTAACCAATTCTAACTCTGGTTTATGATTTTTTAAGAGATAAGCCTGCAAACATGCACTTGCACTTCCTGTTGCTGCATCTTCAACTAACTGATTGTGTTCGATACATAACATTCTGCTAAATAACTTTGAACCTTCTAAATAATAAAAATACAAACCTCTGTGCGTTGTTTTACAATGACTTTTCAGCCATTCATCAGTTTTATCTTTATCTAAAACTAAACTCTCTAAGGCTCTTTTACTACTTAATCCAACCATTACAAAAGCACTTCCAGTTGTTACCTCCTGAATTGGAAACTGATTTTCAAAATCACTATTTTTCAGATTACTGAATAATGTAAAGTCTTCTTTTGAAAAAATATCCCAAAATTTCGGCTGTGCCGCTTTTAACCAAATCAAATCTTCTGACTGATGAATAGAAATTGGTCCAATAGGAACATTTAGTTTTATACTTTCTGGTGCATTATCAAATATTTTATTCATCAAAACCCAAGAAGTCCCAATAATCGGATGACCCGCAAACTGCATTTCCTTAGCTGGTGTAAATATTTTAATTTCTGCCTTATTATTTTCTCTATCCAATTTAGTAACAAAAGTACTTTCGGCAAAATTAATTTCGCTGGCTATTTTTTGCATTTCTTCTGAACTTAAATTTCCGGTATCTAAAAAAACAGCCAATTGATTTCCGGTATATTTTTTATCTGTAAAAACATCAACGATATAAAAAGGTAAACTCATTTTCTTAATTTTAGTAAAAAGATGCAAGAAACAAGAAAATAGACTTTCCAATCTTTACTTTCTCTCTAGTTCTTTTCTCTTGCTTCTATTCTCTTAATTCTTATTTAGTAATCGACGAATTGGTTTTAGACTCTTCCAATTTGATAGCGCTTAACTCCCTTTTTGCTTCTTCAACTACATCCGGATAATCTGTAAAATTGTTTATTACATTATCCAAAATATAAGTCGCCTGATAGCTATCTTTTAATCCGTAGAAATTTTTTGCCATCAAAACCAAACTCTTCGCACCATAATATTTGTAACCTGAGTAATTTTTTGCCAATTTTTGAACCACAGCATTCGATGCATCGTATTTACCCTCTTTCGTTTTAAAATAAGCATCGTAATACAAAGCTTCTGCCGCCAATTCTCCTTTTGACGTTGTAGATAATTTTGCATACGCAGCTTTTGCTTTGTCTTGATTACCAGTTTGCATAGCTGCACGTGCTACTATAATTTGAGCATCAGATTTTACATTGGCATCAGATTTTGCATTTCCCAACACTTTGTCAGCATACACGACCGATTTATCATAATCTTTTTTATCATAATAACATTTCATCAAGTTAGCCTGAGCGAAACTTTTGTTTTGTGGATAATCTGCTTCATTTTCTAAACGAACCATTACCGGAATGGAATTATCGCAGTCTTTAACTTTTAAGAAAATTTGAGATAATCTGGTCAATGCCTGCTCTGTAAATTCGTTTCTTGGCTGATCGATTACATATTGATAATTTACAACTGATTTAGCTTCTGAACCTTCTGCATAAAGTAATTGTGCCAGATAAAAATTAGCATTCAAGGAATGCATTCCTGACGGAAATTTACTTACATATCCCGTAAAACCACCAATTGCCTGTTTATTATTATTTTCACTGTACTGTTTAAAAGCAGCTTCGTAAGTGTCGTTATCCAAATCAACATCTGTTACCGAAACAAAATCCAGCGTTCTAACCCAGGTTGCATATTCATCAACTTTTCCTGAATCTACATAAATTAATCTGGCAGTAGAAACTGCTTCAAGTGCTTCGGGAGTCTTTGGAAATTCAGCAGCTACTTTTTTTAATTTCACCAAAGCCAGTTCGTTACGATCTGAATTGTAATAAATTAAGCCTTGTCTTAAAATTGATTTTGAAGTAAAAGAACCATTTTTATATTCTGAAATTAACTGGTCATATGTTTTAATTGCCAAATCATCTTTTTTGTCAGCAACATAAGTATTCGCCAATTCGAATAAAACATCATCACGATATTCTGATTTTTTATACATCAGAAGAAAATTTTTCAACTCATCAATCTTCTTATCTTTTCTTGAGATAAACCCATAAGAAAGCGCTTTTTGAAATTGTGCATAATCAGCATCCACACCTTTAGTATCCATTACTTTGGTGTAAGCTTCCATCGCCTGACTGTATTTAGAAGTTACAAATCGGCAATCTCCTAAACGCAAATACGAATCATTTAAACGAATTTTATCTGTTTTTGAATTATCGATTTGTGCCTGAAATGAATTGGCAGCCTGATCGTATTCTTTTAACTTAAAATACGTGTATCCAATATTATAATTGATGTTTTTATATTCTTCAGTAGTTTTAGCAGTATCTAAACCTGTAAATTGTCTGTAACTTAGTAATGCATTTTGAAAATCATCTGTTACATATTCTGATTCTGCTTTCCAGAAAGTAGCACGGGCTGTAAAGTCCGGATCTTTCTGTTCTTTTACAGCTCCAGTAAACATTTTTAGTGCTTCAGCATAATTCGATTCGTTGTATAATTCTACACCTCTGTAAAAAAGTACTTTTTGGTAGGCTAGCTTATTTTCAGGCGTTCTGTTTTTCTCTAATAAAACTAAAGCTTCTTTATAATTCTTAGAAGAAATATAAGAATCTACCAATAATTTTTCAACTTCGGCTCTGCTTGAATTGTTTGGATATTTTTTTAAGAAATCAAGTAAAATTCCGGGAACAGTTTGGTATTGATTTCCGATTTCATAACTCAATTTGGCATAATTTAAAGCAGCATCTTCCTGAATTTGTGCATTAAAATTCATTTCAGAAGCATTTTTAAATGCATTTAGAGCTTCCTGTTTTTTTCCTGTATTCAGATAAGCTAAACCTAAATGATAATAAGCATTCTGCGCCACAAAATCTTTTCCTTCAATAATTTTATTGAATTGCGAAATGGCTTTTTCGTATTCTTTTTGCTCGTAGTAAGCATAACCCAATTGGTAAAAATCAGTATTGTTCCATTTCCCTTTTCGGCCTGCATATTGTTCTAAGTAAGGAATCGCTTTGCCATATTGTTTTAAATTGAAATAACTTTCACCAATAATTTTATTTAGTTCCGATTTTTCAAGTGCATTTGATTTAGCCATTGCCGCTTGTCCTAAATCGATTGCTTTTTGAAAACTCCCTAGTTTAAAGTTCATGTCAGCCTGAAAATACGAAAGCTTTTCTTTGTATTTTTCTTCGCCCGAAACCTCGTCAAAATATTTGGTGGCTTCCTTGTAATCATCACCTTCATAAGCCATAAAACCTAAGTAATATTTGGCTTGGGAACCAAATTCGGGCGAATTCACTACTTTATTAAAATAAATAGTAGCCTCTTTTTGTTTTTTAGCATTGAAATAACTGTATCCTTTTTGGAAATTAAATTTATCCTGATCTGACCTGCTCATGTAGCTTTCGTCGACCCTGTCAAACCATTGCAAAGCTTTTGGATAATTTCCCTGCTCAAAGAAAAAATGGGCAACCTCAATATACGCCTGATTTTGTTTCGTACTTGTTGGATAATCTTCAACAAATTTTTCCATTAGCTCGTCAGCATTTACCTGATTGGTTCTAATGGCGCAATTGGCGATATAATAAGCACAGTCTGATTTAACTTCTTCTGTTGCCGCCTGATTTTTCACATATTCAAAAATATGTTGTGCCGAAGCATATTGCTTGTCATTATATAAAGCCAGTGCTTTATCAAAATCCTTTAAGTCGTAGGTATATATAGCTGATTTTTGTGCTGAAACCATAGCCGAAAAGAGGACAAATGGAATTAAAAAGAACCAGGAAAGTTTACGCATTTTAATTGTATTTAGTATTCAAATGTATCATTTTTATACGGTTTATAACGAAACCTTTCGAGCTTTTATTATCAACAAAACTTTTAAATGATGTGATTTAACAGCTTCTTAAGACTTAAAATATTGGTTGTCAAAATTCTTGTAGCTTGAAAACTGTATTTGTTCATTGATTTAGAATAACTGTCTAAATTTTATTAGAAAGATAAAATGTAATGATTACCAGAGATTGCATTAAGGATGGAAGCGGCATCCTTTTTGCGGCTTCTTTAGCCGGAAAAAGATATAGCGGACAGCCTGACCCGCTTTTTCTGCGGGGAATGCCCAAAAATACAATAAGTAATCTTACCTTAGATTTTATAAGAAATGATTAAATTTTATTTTGAATCCAATCCTTAACTTATTACTTTTACATTCAAATCAAATTTATTATGTCACAAACCGTACTATCTCTTAAAGATGTCACTATATTTCAGGAAGGAAGAAAAATTTTATCTCACATTAATTTAGAAGTCCAACATGGTGAATTTATCTACATTATCGGAAAAACTGGTTCCGGAAAAAGTAGTTTTATGAAAACTCTGTATGGTGATTTACCTTTTTCTGAAGGTGAAGGACATATTGTTGAATTTGATCTGGCTACTTTAAAAGAAAGTGAAATTCCTTATTTGAGACGTAAAATCGGAATCGTATTTCAGGATTTCAAATTGCTTCCGGACAGAACTGTAAAAGACAATATGTTATTTGTTTTGAAAGCTACCGGCTGGGTAGAAAAAGAAGCCATGCAGCACAAAATTGATGAAGTTTTGGATAAAGTGGGTATGAAAGAATACATGAATAAAATGCCTCATCAGCTCTCAGGCGGTGAACAGCAGCGTGTTGCAATCGCAAGAGCCTTATTGAATGATCCTGAGTTTATCCTTGCCGATGAGCCAACGGGAAACCTTGATCCTCAAACGAGTTCTGAAGTTTTGGAGGTATTGAAGAAAATCAACGCCAACGGAAAAACTATTATCATGGCTACTCACGATTATGCCTTATTGATGAAATTTCCATCTAAAACGTTGAAGTGTGAAGATGAGAGAATTTTTGAGGTGGTGCAGCGATCTGTTTAATGCTTTCTATACTTATCCCTACATACAATTATAATGTTTATCCGCTTTTTTTAGAGCTTAAACAACAAGCCGATTGTTTAGGAATTGCTTATGAAATATTAGTTCAGGATGACGCCTCCCTTTCTGAATTGAATATTGAAAATGAAAACATAAATACAAATAAAAACTGTTTCTTTTTTGTAAACAAATCAAATCTCGGAAGAGGTAAAAACATCAATTCTCTGGCCAAGAAAGCAAAACATAATTGGTTACTTATTTTAGATTGTGATACCTTTCCTACTCAAAACAATTTTATAAAAAAATATATTACAACAATTACAAATACTGATCATAGAGTAATTTTTGGTGGAATTGAATACGAAAAAGGAAAACCAAAAAAAGAAAAACTTCTTCGTTGGGTGTATGGAAATAAAAGAGAATCACTTTCTTTAAAAACAAGAAAAGAAAAACCAAACAGTCGTGCATTGACTTCTAATTTATTGATTCAAAAGGAACTTTTTATCAAGAATCCATTTGATAATGCAATAACAAAATACGGTTATGAAGATTTATATTTTTTGGCTGTATTAGAAACGAAAGGCATTCAGGTCTGCCATATAGACAATCCTACTCTTCATCTGAATCTGGAAACTTCCGTTCTTTTTCTGGATAAAACAAAAACAGCACTGGAAAATTTAGCCTTTATTGCTGATTCCAAAATTATAAATACTATCGACAGTAAAATTATTACTACACATCGATTGCTAAAAAAAATAATGCTTGTTAAATCGACATCTTATATTTTTCAAAAATTAGAATCCAATATTAGAACCAATTTACTTTCAGAAAACCCTTCTCTATTTCTCTTCGATCTATATAAATTGGGTTATTATTGTACTTTAAAAAAATAATCTGACATGGCTTTTTTTTCTGTTATCATTCCACTCTACAATAAAGCCAGTCATGTTGAAAACACAATAAAAAGTGTTCTCAGTCAAACTTTTACTAATTATGAAATTATTATAATTAATGATGGATCTACTGATGAAAGTGAAGCTGTAGTGCTTGGATTTAATGACAAAAAAATTCAAATTCACAATCAAAAAAACCAAGGGGTTTCTGTCGCCAGAAATCTTGGAATTGAAAAATCTAAAGGAAAACTTATAGTTTTTCTGGATGCAGATGATTTTTGGTTTCCAAATCATTTAGAAGAATTGGCTAATTTATATCATGCTTTTCCGAATTGTGGAATGTACTGTTCCCGCTACAAAATTAAAACAGCGGAGAATCACTTTCAAACTCCTAATTTTTATGGAATAGAAAGCTCTTTTAGCGGAATTGTGGAAGATTATTTTTTTTCAAACAGACCATTTAGAATTACTTGGACTTCGTGTTTGGCTATGCCAAAAGAAATTTTAAACAAAACGGGAGGGTTTACTCCTGCTGTTACAAATGGCCAGGACTTAGAGCTATGGACTAAAGCCGGAATAGAATACCCAGTTGCTATTACAAATACAATTACAGCTATTTACAATTATAACATTCCAAACAGTCTTGCGAAGAACAGTATAAGCATGATGAAATTAATGGATTTTGATCAGTTTAAAATTCCCGAACAACAAAATCCTGATTTAAAAACATTTCTAGATATACATCGTTTTTTTTATGCCATCTTGTACAAAACTTATGGAGATAAAAGCATTGCCAATAAATTTTATCATGGAATAGACAAAAAAAATATAGGTCTGATTAATCGATTACTATTTCATTTGCCGAAAAATTTGTTAAAAATATTATACAAAACCAAGCACTTGCTCAAAAAAATAAGCTTCGAGTTTTCGACTTATAATTAATAGGTTCTTTTTTGATAAACCCCAAATATGGCATCATTCTCGCCAGACAAACTTAAAAATTCATTCTCTTTTTCTATAAGATTATGAATAAGCATTTTAGATTCAACATCTTCAGCCAAAAAATTATGAGCAATTCCTTTAAGAAGAATATGCAAAATGTTTGTCCCTAGCTTTTTTTCTTCCAGAACTTCAAGATTATTATTTAAT
Organism: Flavobacterium sp. W22_SRS_FK3; assembly: GCF_052113665.1. Classification (NCBI taxonomy): domain Bacteria; kingdom Pseudomonadati; phylum Bacteroidota; class Flavobacteriia; order Flavobacteriales; family Flavobacteriaceae; genus Flavobacterium; species Flavobacterium sp. W22_SRS_FK3. The sequence continues at coordinate 59,629 of NZ_JBGQOF010000015.1, forward strand.
GACCTTACAAGATTTTCAGAATCTGGTGCCTCAGAAGGATCTACAACTAACATCCTTAGTAATCCTGGTCTAAACACTTTTGTTTTTATGCTTTTACCATCAATTAATTTTTTGAATCTCAAGGGAATACTTTTTAAGATTTTATTAGCTTCATTCAGTTGTGATTTTCTCCATTGTAATCTATTAGGTCCACAATACTCAAACACAATTACATATCCATTTTCATTCAAAATTGGTAAAATATTATTCTTTAAAAAATCTTCAATTTTATCAAAGTGATGTAAACTTGAATCAAATAAGACAACATCAAACTTACCTTTTAAGAGAGTTGTTTTTCTAAAATCATCACAAAAATAATTGATTTTCAGATTATTTTCAGCGGCTAAAATCTTAGCATTCTCTACACTATCTTTTGAAATATCAATACCCACTATATTATTGAAAATTGAGTATTTCGCAAAATTTCTTTCATGTTTACCTTCCCCACAACCTACAGCCAATAAGCTTAGATTTTCTTTGCCTTTAAAATAATTATTACAAACATAATCCTCATAACTCAAAGCAACATTTCCCGAAATTTTATAATTCCATATTTCTGGTATTTCTGGTATAATCCAAAAATCCGACTGAGAAACAAATGAATTCCATTTCGAAGAAACACGATTTTTATAAGAAAATTTAGAAAATTTATAAAGAAAAAATTGGATACCTCTAATTTTAATTTTATGATATACATCTATAAAATCACCAACACTGATTAATGTCGTTTCTTTATTAAAAATCATGATTTATACTCTATAAATTCATCAAAATCCCTAATATAATCGTCTTCAATATAAACATCTGAAGCGACTACTAAACAAACAGAACCCGAAGAAAAATTTTGAAGCTCTCTCCAGATACCTGGATTGATTAGCAGGCCTTCATAGGGTTTGTTTAAAGTAATAATTCGTCCTTCCTTTCCATCATTCAAAACCACGTCAAAACTACCGCTTAGTGCCACTAAAAATTGCTGAAGGTTTTTATGCGCATGACCGCCGCGCTCGGCGCCGCTTGGAACGTCATATAAATAATAAACCCTTTTAATGTCAAATGGAACCGTATCATTTTCTATTACGGAAAGATTACCTCTTCGCTCTTCAATTTTGGGAATTGATATAATTTTAATATTCATTTATATTTTTTGTATGGTTTCAAACTTAAATGTCCCTGATGGGCACTTTTAAGAGCTGTTTTAATATTATTAAATCTTAGTTTATTTTGTTTTAAATCAAAAACTAACTTTATGATTATCCCAAATATATAATTGTTTTTAAAAATCCTTGTAAATAATGCCCCTTGAATATAATATCTTTCAATTATATCTTTCTTAGATGAAGTTGTAAGTCCTTCATGTTTTACAATTACGTGAGACTCAAAAACGAGTTGCTTGTTTTTCCTTTTTAAATCAAACAAAAAAATAGCTTCTTCTCCCATCTCAAAAATTCCTCCTAAGCCAAAATTCACATCAAACTCGACTTTACTTGCATTAAGAATCGCTTTATTCAATGTCATTTCTATTGAACTCGCATTAAAAATATCAAAAATATTTAAATTGCTTTTAGATTTTAAAGGGTATTTTTTTACTAAAATTCCCCTAGAATTTATAGCACAAAAGTTTATCACTGCTGCTTCCGGAAATTTATTGTAAGCATTAATAATCCTGACAAGGAATCCTTCCTGATAAACTACATCATCATCGGCTATAACGAGAATTTTTCCAAGCGCATTTTCTAATGCCAAATTTCTACTCTTAGACAGGCCTTTGTCTGATGAATTTATAACTCTTATATTGAAATAATCAGAAGTTAAAAAAATTTCGTTTTGACTTTGATTAACTATTAAGATTGAAAATTCAGAAAAATGCAAAAACGGAAACATCGGCATTAAAAAATCTAATGAATCTCGATTCATTGTTGAAATCAAAATTTCAACATCCTTAATGGTATAAATATCTTTCAATTGACTCATCTATTTTACAAATGTAAATTATTCTTATACTTAAATACAAATTCTACAGCTTTCATTTGTATCTTCAAATTTATAGTACTTCCCATCAGATTCTCATATATTTGCTATTTTTGTTTTAAAATATAATTTATGCGAATTCTACTTATTGGGGAATACAGCCTTTTACATAATTCTTTAAAAAAAGGTCTAATCGAATTAGGTCACGAAGTCTTTTTGACAGGAAATAGTAATGGTTACAGATGTTATCCTGTTGATTACGATTATGAACCAAAATTCTTTAAAAAAGAAATTTTTACAATTCCCAGAAAAGCAATTTATAGATTATTTAAATTTGATTTAGCAAGCTTAGAATCTGGTATCCGTTTTTATTTGTTGCTTCCTAAATTAAAAGATTATGACATAGTACAATTTGTTAATGAAGCATCTATAAAAACAACAAGAAGCATAGAGCTCTATTTAATTAAAAAAATAGTAAAATATAATAACCGCATATTTTTAGTATCATGTGGACTAGATTATATGACACTTAAATTTTATACGGAGAACAAAAACTACAAGTCCATCTATCAGCCTTCCTTAGAAAGTCCAAAACTATTAAAAGAATTCAACTGGTTCAATGAGTATTTTAAAAAAGGGCACGTTAAAATCCATAAGTATATCATGAATACTTTTGATGGATTAATCGCTACTGATTTTGATTATGTAGATGCAACTAAAAACTATCCTATTTACTCTGGTTTTATTCCTTATCCAATTGACCATACTAAATTAGAATTCAAAGAACTTTATATTGAAGATAAAATTATTATTTTTTTAGGCATCAACAAATACAGTTATTATCAAAAAGGAATTTCTTATTTTGAAAAAGCCCTGAAAATTATAAAAGAAAAATATCAGGATAAAGTTGACATAATAATTACTAATACTGTGCCATACCCTATTTATATTAACCTTTACAATAAAGCTCATATTCTTTTAGACCAGGCTTTTAGCCGGGATCAGGGTTATAATGCTCTCGAAGCTATGGCTAAAGGCAAAGTAGTCTTCACTGGTGCAGAACAAGATTTTACAGATTATTATAAATTAACCGAAAGAGTTTGTGTCAACGCCAAACCAGATGTTGATTACTTAGTCAATGAGCTGTCTTTTTTAATAGAAAATCCGGCAGAAATAATAGCAATCAGTAAACGAGCCAAAGCTTTTATTGATAAGGAACATCATTATTTGAAAATTGCTCAAAATTATTTGAAGACATGGGAAGGCAATTAGATAGATACTCGCTACATATGAGCACTAGTTCGTAATAACAATACAGCTAATTAAGAAAATTCCTAATACTTGTATAATTATTTCTATAAACACAAAAGCCACTCCGTAATGAAGTGACTTTTGTATTTTACCGCGTTGCAAACGCTACGTTTTGTCTTTTAATTTAAGTAGGTACTCGTCACAGACGAGCACCAGTTTGGGTGTGGCACGGAAAGAATTTCCGAGAGATGGTTGCTAAACATGTGCGCGATCGGGCAATCAAAAAAACTTCATCTGTTATCAAAAACTTGACATTACTTCGAGGTTTTGTATTTCTTTTCTTTGTCGATTCTCTTTATGGGCACGGAAAGAATTCAGTGCTATTGTTGTCTACATACTTGCGCAATCGGTATTTTGTACTTCTATTCTTTGTCGATTCTCTTTGCGACACACGAAAGGATTCGTGCGGGAGCGGGGGTATTAGTAGTTGAAATATTTGGCAATACACTTGAAGCTCCTCCAGTACCAGTACTAATCTGGGCATTTAAGGTTGTATTCCAAAAAAGTATTCCAAAAAGTAATATTGTAATTTTATTTTTCATTGTTTGAATTTATTAGTTTTAATTTCATACAATATTAATAAAAAAAATAGATTTATTCTTAATAAAAATAACTTAAAAAACAAGAATGTTGATTTATCCAAAATAGAGATAAATAATTTCTACAAGTATAATTTTACAATAAATTAGTAATGGGAGACTCTAATACTTACAAAATTTTTAATATTTAGTAAGTTGGGTGTAATTGTTTTTACAAAAAGCTCTTTTCGTTTTAATCTTTCAAAATATTTATTCTTGAAATATGTACAACTAAAAATGAAATTTGGATTTTGATATATTCTAGTTTAATTTGACAGAAACTGATTCATTATCAATGAACACTTATTTGCACCTTCATTGTGTAAATGATCTGGATCATAAAAATCATCATCGGTAAAACGAGGATCTTTAAATAAATTCAAATATCGAACATTACTATTAATCTTCTCTAATGTCAAACAGGTTTTAAAAACTTTATTTAATTTCTGTTGGTTTACACCTTGAGCATATCCCTTTGCAACAGGTATGGTTACCAAAATAACCTGAATACCTTTATTTTTGCATTTATCTATAATTGACTGAACCCTATTTATATTATTCTTAAAATCCAATGAATTATCCTCATTTGATTTTAATCTAAATGGAGTAAGCTCCTCAAAATTTGATTTTCTCTTTTCTTTGGTGTAATTTATTCCAAATCCATTTTCATCACAATCAACAATAGTTCCTTCATGAAAATAACGTTCTATCAATTTAACATTTGTATTAAAATCTCTTGTTGATGATAAAAAATAAGATTTGGGATTATAAACAGATATTATTGGAACTTCCAAATCCATATAACTTTTATAGTAATATTTCCTCCAAACATTATCATCTCCATTATCTAATTCGCTTAAGCTTTCATAATCAATATTCAAAATAATGAAATCTAACTTTTTGAATTTACAATAATACTTTTCGAACAAAAGATTATCGAAATATAATGTTTGACTAATATTCGCTAAATTATAAGTCTGTTTACTAAAAAATTTAGGATTCAAACCGTAAAAAGTATGTGAATTACCAAAAATTAAAACTTCTGCATTATCAAATCTACGTTTAACATCCTCCCTCTTAACTATAAAAGTATTTGGAGCAATCCTATAAAATAATTCAATACATAGCAAAACAAGTAAAATAGGAATTGCAAAAAAAAATATTTTTTTAATTAACTTTTTCATTAAAATTGGAAATATAAAAATTGAAATTCTTTACCACTGTAATACAAAACCATTCCTGACAATAAATAATAAAAAACTATTCTGATTTGTTTTCTCCAACTTAATCCGAAGTATTCAATTGCAAAACGATTATTTCTACCTCGCCATTCAATACAAATAAATAAAAACAAATATGCGAAGATCATTTTAGGGAAAATTTCCGGTAAACTAAATAGTGTTTTCGAAAAGATTATAGACACATAATTCAATGCATCATTTATACTATTTGACCTAAAGAATATCCAAGCAAACGTAACCATTCCAAAAGTTAAAAATATCTGACGAATAGTTTTTAAATTAAAATCATTACCAGTAACGATTTTAAGATGCTCACGATTCTTGTTTCTTAATAGTAACGGAAGAAAAAAGATAGCATTAAGCGACCCCCAAATGACAAAAGTCCAGTTAGCTCCATGCCAAAAACCGCTAAGTATAAAAATAATAAAAGTGTTTCTAATTATTTCGTATTTATTTCCATTAGATCCACCAAGTGGAATATATACATAATCTCTAAACCAACTTGACAAAGAAATATGCCAACGTCTCCAAAATTCTGCTATATCACGGGAAAAATACGGGTAAGAAAAATTTTGTAATAATTCAATTCCTAATAGTCTAGCTACTCCTAAAGCAATATCGGTATAGCCTGAGAAATCTCCATAAATTTGAAAAGAAAATAATATTGCTCCAATTACCAACGTACTTCCTGAATAATTTGATGGATTATCATATATCATATTTACATATACTGCACAGCCATCTGCTATGACAATTTTTTTTACTAACCCCCATAAAATTTGTCTCAATCCATTGACTGCATTTTCATAATTAAAATTTCTTTTCATCTTAATTTGAGGTAATAAATGAGTAGCCCTTTCAATTGGACCAGCCACCAATAAAGGAAAAAAACTCACAAAAAGAGAATAATCAATGAGGCTTTTTTCTGGTTTTATTTTATCCTTATAAATATCAATTACATAAGATAATCCATGAAAAGTATAAAAAGAAATTCCAACAGGAAGAATGATTTGTAAACTCCAATGATTAGATTTTAAACCCAGAAGAGTGAGGAAATCAGTAAAATTATCAATAAAAAAATTAAAATACTTAAAAAATCCAAGAAAACTCAAGTTGGCTAAAATACTCAACCAAAGCCATATTTTTTTTCTTGATTGATTCTTTGAATTTAAATAAATTCGGTTTCCTATATAGAAATCTAAGCCAATTGAAAAAAACAATAAAAACAAAAATCTCCAATCCCAAAAACTGTAAAAAGCAAAACTTACAAATAATAAGAAAATATTTTGATCCCTAAGTCTTTTATTAAATACAAACCAATATAAAAGAAAAATTATAGAGAAAAAAACAGCGAAACCAACTGTATTAAATAACATGCATACTTAAATTTAAAATTTTGATTTTCCATTTTCATCAATAGCCATATAAACTTTAGTAAAATCGGATGAATCGTAACAATTATAACTAGTGTTAGGCTGAAGATTCTTTAGTAACCCTTTATTTTTACACAAATTTGCAAAAACCACTCTAAAAAGATTCACTGGTGTCTTCAAATTTCTATCATATTCTACATGCCTTTCATCGTCCCATTTTATGGCTAGTTTAGCTCCAAAAATAGAGTATATAAGTTTAGGATCAATAATTCTATCCTGCGCTTGTAAAGAATATTTAAACCCCACAAAACCACCATGGTCTGCACCAATAATTATAATCGATTTTGGATCATTTTTTTGTATAAATGAGATCATTTTCCGTAAATAATCATTAGCCTTTTTTAATTTCTCAATATACTCAATTCGCTCCTTTTCAATACCTAGACTCCCTTTTTCATATACACTAATGTGCCCTGGTTGAAACATTTCGACAAAGAAAAAATTATTCGTACTCCTATTATTAACTATTTGATTTTCTAAATCTTCATTAATGTTTTTGAAATTCTCCCAGATATCATTAAAAATGGAAATCTCATCGGATTTAAAATTGCAATAATCATAGAACACTTCCGGCTTATTTATTAGTAAATAGGGCTTTTCAGTTATAAAGAATGTTTTGTAATGGTTATTCTTGAAAATTTTCAAAACAGGATTCTCTCCAACTATTAAATCTCTTGCATATTTAAAATTGGAAAATTCATCTGAAAAATGATGTTTCATAAAAAAACAAGAAGAATTTGAAAACAAAGTAGATTCATAATTACTTCTATAATCATTATACAAAGTAAATTTTTCATCTTTTAGCCAGTTGTCAAACACTGAATTATCATATCGATAAAGAGCTCCCTTCAAATTCACATCACTGGCATAACCATCTGGCTGTATATAATAAATATTAGGTTTTTTGATGAATTTACAACTTAAAATATTATCTGGTTGCTGTTGCCATTGAGTAGAATTAATCAAATTCACTACTGTAATTTTTACTAACTTATAAACAGGAATTACGGACATTAGAAAAAGAAAAAGTGTTATATATTTATGATTTTTGATTTTAAACTTCAAAATAATAAAAACAAAAAACAAAAAAAAACTTATCTTTTTATATGAGTACAAAACATTTGAAATCCCAAACAAATAAAACAATAACAACAGCAATGTTAAAATAATAATACTTTGTGACGCAAAAAGGGAAAATCTGTTTTTTTTTAAAATTTTATAGAAAATAATGATAGTGGCAATCGAAATAAAAATATAATAAAAGAGATAAAAAAATAAATGATCCCAGGAATTAACTGAATCAAAATTATTAGAAAAATAAAATACTAAAGAATAAAAACCAACACTAAAACCAGCTAAAAAAGGATAATCCTTTGAATTATTCAAAAAATAATTACACTTTTTTCTAATATTAAATTTCATTTCAACAAATTAAATTATAATTAACGACGTTTTAAACTATATAGAATTCTTTCAGAAGACGGAATTCTTTCTTTCTTAACAATTTCAAAATAAACAGCATATTCTATTTCAAAATTTTCTTCATTATAATAATCAAAATGATTTTTGAATTCTCTTTTACTATCTAATAAAAACTGAACCCAAGAATCATTTCTAGTTGGGAATTCGATTAAAACATTTGATGCCATTGTAGAAAAAAACTGGGCCGATAAGGAAAATGGAATATTTCCTGACAAAGTAATATGATGAATTACAGCCAAAGCCAAACAGCCGTCAAGATTAGCATCTCTTACCCTGTCAATAAAAGAAAAACGTTCCTCATTATTAAAACCATAATTTGCTGCCGGATTTAATACATCTGCAACAATGGGCAATAGTAGTTTTTCTTTGTTTTTTACAATTTGACGATAATTTTGTTCCACTGCATTAGGATCAACATCCGCAACAATTAAGAAGGTTGCCTGCTCTTTCAATTCTCGTGAAAATGTTCCGTCATTACCTCCAATATCAATTAAAGTTTTTCCTTTTATGGATAAAAACCAATCTTTAACAATCTCTTTTTTGAATTGATATGCAACATCATTATAATTGATTTGATTGTAATAATGATCCCATTCTGTTTTTTCATTAACAGATAAATTCGATATATAATCGTAAAGTCCGTCAATTAGTTTTATCTGAGAGGCTTTTGATAAATTATTATTTATGGTTTTCTTGTCAGATTCATATTTCTTGTCATATTTAGCCAATAAATGAATATTAATTAATAGCGTGGGACTGAAATAACTTTTGAAGGGCAATAACCTGGATAACATTTGCAATGAAATTCCTTCCAAGTTTTGGGACAACATTTTCAAATGCTCTTGTCCAAAGTATTTAGACAAAACTAAAGGTCCCAAAAAGTGCATTATAAATTGTTTATAAGCTAGCCACGGATTGTTTTCTTTATAAAAATCAAAAGACAAAGTGTCTATAAAAATAGGTTTTCCTTCATGGAAAGTAATATTAAAAGCCGAGGCATCTTTCAGTGTGAAATTATTTTCCAAAGATAGCTTTTGAATTTTTAACGACAATAAAGCAGCGTGCTTATATTGCAAAAAACTCCACTCATAAGGATAATTCACAAAAGGAATTTTTTGAGTTTCTATAATGATTTGATCTTTATTTTCAGAATACGTTTTATGTGGAATTAAATATTTTTTTTCGAAAAGCGTATTATAAAAGCCACTATCCGTTAAAACTTTGAATTGCTCAAAATAAATTGGATTGATAACTCTTTTCACAATATTATCTTCAATAAAAACATATCCTGAAGGATCTCTGAAAGAAGAAGTATTTCTTTTCAATTCCATCTATTTTTGTTCTTCCTTGGTATCAACATCATCCATGAAGTCGTCCCCATCTTTGTTTTTAATTCCAAAAATAGATTTTATCTTATGCAAAACCGTTCTGTAAAACAGTAAAACGCCAGCCACTGCTGCAGCTAAAAACTGAACAATCAAAGCCCCCGTACCAGGATCGAAATATAATGAAATCATTTTTTATTTATTTATTTTTCAAAAATACCTAAATTTTAGCTATTTCAAATTAAGAGAATCGTTTTTAATTAATTCTAAACGTATAATTTGATTTTTCTGTCAATCAAAATAAACTTTTCCTGAAATATACACTTAAAACTATCAGATAAATAAAATTATCTAATGCTTGAGCCATAACAATTCCCTGTATTCCGAAAAGCAAAACTAAATAACTGCTCAAAATAAACAAGATAACAAGTGATGCTATTTCTGAAATTATAAAAGCTTTAGTCATTTTTTTTGCAAAAAATTGAAATCCTAAAACCCATGCAGCTGCTTTAAAAATATCCCCAAATAATTGCCAAAAAAACAAAGTTGTAACTGGCAGGAATTCATTAGTAAAAAGCAAATTAATTATAAAAAAACGTGCAAGATAAATTATGATTAAAGCAACTGTAAATACTGGTAAAATGTTTTTATAAAAACTCCAAAAAACCTTTTTTGTTTCCTGATTATTTTTAGCAGCAGCTAATTTTGGAAAAAAATAAACGGATAATATTGTTGTTATAAACATCATATAATAGGTAGAAATTCGGGTGATTGTTTCCCAAAAACCGGCTTGCTCCAATCCAACTTCTCCGATTACATTTTTTCGTATTGCTAAATAAACCAATGGTCCCAAGACAGAGGAAACCAAAGCCATAAGCGAATAAGAAGACAAATTCTTTATAACCTGAAAATCAAAATAGCAAAACCTAATTATTTTTAAAAAATTCAACTCTTTATTAATAAAATAAAAAGTCATAAAAAACAATAATGCCGGCGAAATCACTATTGAAAGTAAAGCCCCCAATGTTTTAAAATGCGAAATCATATAAATAGAGGCTAACAAACCTATTGCATTTCCTATGATATTTATCCAAATTACTTCTCTGAATTTCCCAAGACCGTTAATTACCGAAAGCAAAAAAGTAGAAATAGCATACCATGGCAAAACCAAGGCTGTTGCTTTAAAAACTATATGATACTCAAAATTATTTCCAAAAATTTTATCATTCCAAAATCCAGCAAAAAAATACAAAACCAAACTCAAAATAATAGTAACTATTAACAAACTGATAAATGCTGTTGAAATTGTTTTCTGAAGTTGAACTTTATCATCTTTACCTTCAGCAACATATTTTACAATTCCGTTTGAAAATCCTAAAGTAGATATACTCTCTAATGAAGTAACAAAATTACGTAGATTACCAACCAGAGCCATTCCGCTTGAACCAACAAAAACAGCCAATAATTTTGAAGTAATCAGACCTGTACCAATTTTTAATAATACACTCAAACTATTTAAAGAAGTAATTTTAAATAGATCTGTTTGTATTACCTTTTTTATAAAATCCAATTTAATATTTATTTAAAATTGAAATAACAAAATCCACTTCATCATTCGTCATAACAGGACTGATTGGCAAACTCAAAATTTCATTATGAATTTTCTCAGTAATTGGGAAAGATAAATGACTCCAGTTTGAAAATGCTTTTTGTTTATGTGGCGGAATCGGGTAATGAATCATTGTTTGAATTCCGTTTTCTAATAAATAATTTTGTAATTCGTCTCGGTTTTCGGTTCTTATAACAAACAAATGAAATACATGATTGTTCGATAAATCCCAGAAGGGAAGAATGATTTTATCATTTTTAATTCTAGCTAAATAACGTTTAGCAATAACACGGCGTTTCTCGTTGTCTGCATTTAAATTGGGTAATTTCACATTCAGAAAAGCTGCCTGCAATTCATCCAATCTTGAATTTACACCAATATATTCATTTTTGTATTTTGCTTCAGATCCATAATTTCTAAGCGATTGAATCGTTTTTGCCAATTCATCAACATTGGTAGTAACTGCTCCCCCATCTCCCAAAGCTCCTAAATTTTTTCCTGGGTAAAAACTAAAAGCAGCAGCATTAGACAAATTGCCGGATTTACCAAAATCAGAAATAGCTCCATGTGTCTGAGCTGCATCTTCAATTACTAATAAGTTATTTTGATTTGCAATTTTATTAATAATATTCATTTCAGCTAATTGACCGTAAAGATGAACAGCTAAAATAGCTTTTGTTTTAGAGGTAATTTTTTCTGAAATCAAACCTGAATCAATATTATAACTTTCTAATTTTGGTTCAACCAAAACAGGAATCAAATCAGCTTCTAAAATGGACAAAATACTCGCAATATAAGTATTGGCAGGAACAATTACTTCGTCTCCCTTTTGTAATTTCCCTAATTGCATATATCCTTTAAAAATCAAAACCAAAGCATCAAAGCCATTCCCAACTCCTACGCAATATTTTGTCCCACAATAGTTAGCAAAATTATTTTCGAATCTTGTGACTTCATTGCCTAAAATATACCAGCCATTTTCTAAAACCAATTTCAGTTTTTCCTGAAAAGCAGTTTCATACGGTTCATTTATTTTTTTTAAATCGAGAAATTTAATCATTTCAAAACGGTATCTAATATAGTATAATTTGAAGTTTCAACTTCATAAAAATCATGAACAATCGTATTTGCTCCAAAGCTTTCTTTCCAATAAGATAAACCTTCATTGAGTTTTCTTCCCTGATTTTCATTGGAAATTCCAAAATCAAAGAAACGCTTCTTTTTAAAGGCTTCTGAAATCAATTTATAAAATAATAAATCCAGTCCACCCAATTCGTTTTTATCTTCTTTTCCTGAAATATATTGGCTATGAGCCACAGTGGAACTTTCAAAAATAGTGGTTCCGGCAACAATAATGTCATTTTCATAAACATTAAATTGACGTATTTCATTCGGAAATAAAGCTTTCAATCTAGTTATTTCTTCTAAGCTGTGAACTGGTTTCGCCTGATGCTTTTGGGCTAAATTTGGAATTAATATTTCGTTCCAAAAATCAGTAAAATCATTAACTTCTTTAATAATCAAACGATTATTAATTCCGTTTTTAACGCCTCTTTTTCTAAGTTTTGATAGTGAATATGAATTGGACAAATCAACAACAGCCAAAGTATCTCTTCTAATTAAGTTTGCTTCTAATAAAAACAAGATATAATTCAGTTCTTCAGCAGGTTTTTGATGATAAATAGAAGGAATTAATTTTAATTGTAATTTTTGAATATCGTTTCCACTCAAAAAGAATAAAATAGATTTAAAAATTTCTATTACAGATGCCAATTTTATTGTATCATTATAAACCAAACCGCCATAAGTCAATCCCTGATGTGAATACAGATTTTCTCCAGATCTATTAGCCGGCAAAATGGAAACTAGTTTCTCTCCTTCAAAAACCATTAAAGAATAATCTTCAAAACGATCTTTATGATATTCCATAAAATTACGATGAAACAAAAAGGTAGCATTTTTGGCCTGAGCAATAAAATCATTCCATGCTTTAAAATCGTTTTCGGTGTATTTTTTTACGGTATATTTATCCAAGATTTTTCTATTTATGATCAAAGGCAGGTAAATACCATTTGAATTTGACGGCCATTAATCGAACCGAAATTATAACAATTGATGTAGTTAAATACAATATGTCTTCATTTAATTCTAAAATTTTTAAAGCAAAAAATACTATGCCACCAAAAATACAGATAGTAGCATAAATTTCTCTTCTAAAAATGGTTGGAATTTCAGTACACAAAATATCACGTATTACACCGCCAAAACAGGCTGTGATGGTTCCTAATGCTATACAAATTACAGGATGAAGGCCAATTGAGATTCCTTTTTCAAGACCAATCAGCGTAAAAACTCCTAATCCGATAGTATCAAACAAAAATAAGGAAGTACGAAGCTTATCGAATTTTTTTCTAAAGAGAATTGCCAATCCAAAACCTAAAATAATAACATAAACATATTGCAAATCCAGCATCCAGCCAACCGGGGTTCTTCCAATTAAAACATCCCGAAGAGTTCCACCTCCAACCGCCGTAACAAAAGCTATTATAAATACACCAAACGGATCCAGTCTTTTATGCATTGCTGTTAAAGCACCTGACATTGCAAACGCCATTGTACCGATAATATCTAAAAGATGGAACATTTTGTTTTGAGATTCTAAGTTGCTGAGGCGCTAAGATACTAATGTTTTATTCTTTACTTTTACTTCTACGCTAGGATTTATTTTTTGGATTGCTTCCATAAATCCTTGTTTATCTTTCGGAGAAATTAAAACTGTATCGAATTTATTATATAAAATTTCAAGTCTGTCAAAAGATAATGCTGGAGAACTCATTATATTATTAGTTTCCGAAATCTTTTTTATGGATGCAACAGCAATTGAAACATGAAAAAGAAAACCACATTTTATAGTCAATTTTTCATCTTCAATGATGTAAAAAGTAGTGACAAACATATAAACTATACATGCTGTCGTAAAAATCATAAATACTAAACCTCCCCAAAGTCTGTCATAAGCCATTTTTATTATTATGACAGAGAACATAATGCCTAAAAAAAACACAAACCAAAGATCAATTTTCGATTTAAATTTTTCCATTTATTTTTTAACGTAGATTGGGCTTCTTTTTAATAAATAAGTAATAGAATCCATCCAGCTGTCTTTTACAGCAAGAAATGGTTTTCTGGTTTGAGAGTAAATTTTTGTCTTGTTTTTATACATATCAAAATATACCGTGTAGTAATAATACATTTGAGTATTAGCAGTTGTTGTAGAAATATCGTTGGTCTTAAGTTTCTTATTATTGTCACTTACTTTTGCATTTCCGCTATTATAGGTTGTAGCGATAGCACTTTCAGACATTGTAAAAGAAACTTTCGCTGCAATAATATTATCGACTCCTAAAATTTTTTCGAGATCTTCAATTGGAGTTTCATCAATATTGGTATGGTCAATTCCGGCTTTATGCAGTAAACTATTCGTTGTTCTTAAATCCTGAACTGTTAACGGAAAAATATTGGAGGACTTATCCAATAATTTGTTATACATGTCATTCTGTGCAAATTTTGACATATCTTCAGAACTCTTTAAGTTATCTGAATTTACGTAAGGAACCGGTAATACCGCAATTGTATTAGGTTTCATTTCGGCATTTACAATGGTTTGATTTGTGCTTTTTGAAGGATCATTGTTTGAAGAAACATCAAAAGTTTGAGAACGGCCGCTTGCAAAATCAATTCGCGCAATTTGTGATATATCTAATGAAATTTGCATTGTTTCACCCGGTAAAGAATACTCAACTGTTTTATCAGACATTTTTGAGATGGTACATTCAATAATCTGATAATCTCTTTTTATAATTTTATCTAATTTTTTTCCGCTTTGGGCAAAACCAAAAACACAGACAAATAATAACAATGTTACGGTAATTACTTTTTTCAGATTCATAATTTTTAAATTTAATTTCTTACTTCCACTTTTAGTTAATCATCTATTAAACAATATAATAATTGTTAAATTTACAAATTTATATTGTAAGAAAAAACAAGAAAAACTTACTTTACCATTTTGTTACATATTCTGAGTATAGAAATTATAATCTTTTAAAACCGTGCAAATAAAATCGGCAGGATTTCCTATTGATTGATTTTTGATTCCGGTAACACTTTCAATTTTAGAAACTAATTTATAAATGATTTCATAATCATTTTTGGCTTCAGCCCTTAAAAACGTTTCTTTGATAATACGCATATCGTTATCTGATAATTTTATAACCAAAGGATAAGTTGGCACATACGTTTCTCCTATTTCTTCTAAAATAGTATGACTAATATCAACTTTATTTTTTAATGTAATAACTGCTGTTCCTGCGACCATATCACCTAATCGCTGTCCTTTTTTACTTGAAACAACTGTGATTAAAGCTATAATGCCGTTAAAGATTGTAATATCTATTAATCTAAAAAACCAGCGCATCAAATAATCTCCAAAGCCGGCTTGATAACCGTCAATTTTGACAACTTTTATTTTAGTAATTTTTTTACCTATCGTTTGTCCTTCAAACACACTTTCGAGTGTAATAGAATAAATCATAACCGGAAAATAAAACATCAAAAGGATTGTCATTAAAGACCATTGATCTAATTTTGGAAACAACTTGTCTAAATTCAGCCAATAAAAAAATATCCCGTAAACAACGATACAATAAGCTATTTTAATGATCAAATCGAGTAAATACGCTCCTATTCTTTCACCTGCCGATGCCGCTTTAAAATTTATTTTAACATTTTGTGTTGTAGCTATAGATAATTCTGACATATTTTATATTTTAGCCCTCAATGAGAGAAGTTGCATTCATAAAACAAAATAAAGAAAAATGGCTGGAATTTGAACTGGCTATTTTTGGTAAAGCTAAAAAAAATCCTGATGAGTTGGCTAATTTGTACATTCAAATGATGAATGACTTGTCGTATGCGCAAACGTATTATCCGAAAAGTAAAACGGTCGTTTATCTAAATCACCTTGCGTCGCAGATTTATCAAAAGATTTACAAAACTAAACGAACAGAAAAAAACAGGTTATTGGAATTTTTTAAAACCGAAGTGCCTTTATTGCTTTATGATTACCGAAGATATTTGCTGTATGCTTTTGTCCTGTTTTTTGCAACTGTTGCCATTGGGGTAATTTCTGCCAGATTTGATCAAGACTTTGTTCGCTTAATTTTGGGCGACGGCTATGTAAATATGACCTTGGAAAACATCAAAAATGGAAATCCAATGGCTGTTTACGGAACCGGAAGTAACTGGGGGAGTTTTGTAGGCATAACCATGAACAACTTGTATGTGGGTGCAAGATGTTATATTTATGGGATCTTTGGAGGTCTGGGAACTTTTTATATTTCCTCTCAAAATGGAATCATGCTCGGATCGTTTCAATATTTTTTTTACGAACAGAATGTGTTCTGGAAAAGTGTTCGCGGAATCTGGATTCATGGTTCAATGGAAATTTTTGCCATTGTAATTGAAACCGCTGCCGGATTTATTCTAGGGGCTTCCATTTTATTTCCGAAGACATTTTCGAGAGTAAATTCTTTTAAAATGGGTTTTAAAAACAGTTTCAAAATATTCCTGAGTACCTTTCCGTTCACAATTAGTGCCGGATTTCTTGAAGGTTTTATCACCCGATATTCTATCGACATGCCCAATTGGCTTAGCACCTTTATCATACTTTTTACGTTGGGTGTAATTTCTTTTTATTATTTGGTTTATCCTTCTATTGTTCACAAAAAAATACAACATCTACCTGCCAAATCGAATTAACCATAACCAATAATGAATAGAATTTTTCTTCTTTTATTTTTTCTTTTTTGCTGCAACTTATCTAATGCGCAGGATTCTTTGGCTACAGCTGAACCTCCTAAAACAGCTTCAGTTAAATATACCGAAGCTGATATTTATGCCGATACAGATATTATTGAAACCAAAACATTTCAGAAAAATTTTAAAAAAAAATATACAGACGGTAATTTTGTATACGAACAAAAGACACCTGAAAAAAATGCTTGGGATCATTTTAAAGAATGGCTGGCAAGTATTTTTAGAAGAATGTTCACTTTTAAAAATCCGCAGGCTTCACTTAATTTTGTTGCCGTTTTATTAAAAGTATTGGCTGTACTAATCATTGTTTTTGTTATTTATTTAATTGTAAAAGCCCTCATTAACAAAGAAGGGCAATGGATTTTTAGTAAAGAAGCAAAACAAAAAACAATTCACTATTCAGATATTGAGAAAAACATTCACCTTCTGGATTTTGAAAAACTGATTCAGGAAAGTATTCAATCCGGAGAAAAAAGAATTGCGATTCGTTACTATTACCTGTGGCTGTTGAAGATAATGGCACAAAATCATTATATCGAATGGGATATTGAAAAAACCAATTCGGACTATTTATACGAACTTAAAAACCCTGCCCACAAAGAGGAATTCAACTATTTGTCTTACCTCTTTAATTATATATGGTATGGCGAATTTGAAATTGATGAAAGTGCTTTCTTAAAAGCCGAAAACCAATTTAAAAAATCCCTAAAAACCTTTAGAAATGAGTAAATCCATCAAAATTTATATCGCTATACTGGTTTTTATTTTTGCCTTAATTTTATTAGCAGGCCATGATGGACCTAAAAATATTGACTGGTCACCAACATATTCAGTAAACGATAAAATTCCATTTGGGCTTTATGTTTTCGATAAAGAAATCAATGGACTTTTAAAAAAGCAAAAAATTGAAAGAGTTTCTGCTTTGACTCCTTATGAATTTCTGGATTCTAAATATGTACCTGATACTATTGTAGGAACCTATAAAATAAAAGGAACGTTTTTTAATATCACAGAGTTTGCTTCAATTGACGACCAGTCGATGAAAGAGCTTTTCTATTTTGTTTCCCATGGAAACAGTGCTTTTTTAAGTATGAAATCATTCCCTAAGCCTCTCTTAGACAGTTTAAAAATAGAGTTAGATTCAGGTTTTGAACATAATGACAGCACTGCCGTTTTTATGGCTAATAAAAAATTAAATTCTAAAAAATATTATTTTAAGGAACCGCTTGAAGATTTTTTCTCTAAGATTGACACCTCAAATACTACCGTTTTAGGGTATCACGAAAATTATAAAAACAAAAAACGCATTGATTTTATAAAAGTTCCATACGTAAATGGATACTTTTATTTACATATGCAGCCTGCCGCCTTTTCGAACTTTCATTTATTAAAAGATGATCATTATCAATATGCGGAAAGTGTACTTTCATATGTACCAAAAGGTGATGTTTTTTGGTATACAAAAGGGCAAAACAGCGAATCGATCTCCGGTTCTCCATTACGATATATCCTAAGTCAGCCTCCATTAAAATGGGCATTATATTTATCTTTAATCGGAATATTAATCTTTATTCTTTTTAACGCCAAGCGAAAACAAAGAATTGTTCCGATATTAAAACCGTTACCTAATCTGACCGTTGATTTTACCAAAACAATCGGGAATTTATATTATCAGGAAGGCGATCATGATACTATTATTGATAAAAAAATTATTTATTTTCTGGAAAAAATTCGAAATGAATATATGATCGACACCTCAAAACTCGATGATGATTTTATCAAAAAATTGCATCATAAGTCCGGAAAAGAAGAAGCAGATATTAGAGATCTTGTATCTTTAATTAATGAACACCGAAAAAGTTATCACGGAAGTCTGGAAGAAGATTTAATCAGAATCAATAATGCAATAGAAAAAGTTTTACATTAATATTTTTTAACTGAAATTCATCAAAAGAAAACATACCAAAACATGGACGATATCAACACAACAGAAACTGAAATCACTAACGAAAATGTAAATTTTGAAACAAGACTTAATTTAGCTCCTCTTTTAGATCACGTTAACAGTATCAAAAAAGAGCTTGAAACGGTAATTGTGGGTCAGCATAAAATGATTGATCAATTATTGGTTGCTATTTTGTCAAATGGACACGTTCTATTGGAAGGTGTTCCCGGCGTTGCCAAAACCATTACAGCCAAATTATTATCGAAAACACTTAATATCGGTTTTAGCCGAATTCAGTTTACACCAGATTTAATGCCTTCAGATATTTTAGGGACTTCAATTTTTAACCTAAAAAGTTCAGAATTCGAATTTAAGCAGGGGCCTATTTTTTCTAATTTAATTTTAATAGACGAAATTAATCGTGCTCCTGCCAAAACACAGGCCGCACTTTTTGAAGTTATGGAAGAACGCCAAATCACGATTGATGGTTCTGCCTACCAGCTTGAAACTCCGTTTTTGGTTATTGCCACACAAAATCCAATTGAGCAGGAAGGAACTTATCGTTTGCCAGAAGCACAGTTAGACCGGTTTTTATTCAAAATTTCGATTGATTATCCAAAGTTAGAAGAAGAAATCCTGATCATCCAGAGAGAACATTTGCTGCAGGATCAAGGAAAATTAGAAGCCATCAAAACGATCCTTTCTGCCCAGGAAACAAAAGGATACCAGGCTTTGATTAAACAAATTAGAGTGGAGCAAAATTTACTGGAATATATTGCTAGAATCGTTGTAAATACCAGAGAAAATTCTTTTTTGTATTTAGGAGCTTCTCCTCGGGCCTCAATTGCAATTTTGAATGCCTCTAAAGGTTTTGCAGCGATTCGTGGCCGCGATTTTGTAACTCCTGAAGACATCAAAGAAGCTGCTGTTCCGGTTTTACAACATCGTGTAATTGTTGCTCCCGAACGTGAAATGGAAGGGATTACGAGCTCTGAAATAATCAAACAGATTATTGAAGCTGTTGAGATTCCGAGATAGTCATAAGTTATGAGTTAACACTAAACTTGAAACAACAAAAAACATGAAACAAATATAATGAAATTCATAAAAAGTCTATATCTTAATAATTTCTTTTTCTATGTCCTTCTGGGCATTATCGGATTATTTGTTTGTGCTTTTATTTTTCCGAATTTATATGATGGAGTCTGGTTTATTGTTTTAGTACTGATTACTTTTGTCATACTCGATATTATGATTTTGTATATCGCCAGAATCGGAATAGAAGCATCAAGAGAAATGCCTGAAAAACTTTCGAATGGTGATGTAAATCCAATAACTATTTCGATCAAAAATCATTATACTTTTCCAATTTCAATTAAAATAATTGATGAAATTCCCTTTCAGTTTCAGGTACGTGATTTCAAAATAATCAGAAATGTAAAAGCTTCTGCTCAGGATAAAATCGGGTATGATTTACGGCCAACGGAACGTGGAGAATATTACTTTGGAAATTTAAATATTTACGTTTCTTCTCCTTTAAAATTAATTTCCAGAAGATTTACTTTCGATAAAGATAAAATGATACCAACGTATCCTTCTTATATTCAATTGAGAAAATACGATTTACTAGCTTTTTCGAATAATTTATTTCAATACGGAATCAAGAAAATTCGTCGAATTGGTCATACAATGGAATTTGAACAAATTAAAGAATATGTTCAGGGAGATGATCTTCGAACTTTAAACTGGAAAGCAACAGCAAAGAAAAATGCCTTAATGGTAAATCAATTTCAGGATGAAAAATCACAATCGGTTTATTTAGCAATTGATAAAGGCCGCGTCATGCAGATGCCTTTTGATGGTTTGAGCTTATTAGACTATGCCATAAACTCAACATTGGTTCTGGCAAATGTGATTCTCAAAAAGCAAGACAAAGCCGGAATTTTCGCTTTCTCTAAAAAAGTCGAAAACAGAGTTTTTGCTGAAAAAAGAGGCTCACAAATGCAAAAAATCCTAGAAACTTTATACAATATTAAAACCGATTTTTTTGAGAGCGATTATAGCCGATTATATGTTGATATCAAGAAAAATATCAACCAAAGAAGTTTGATTATTTTGTATACCAATTTTGAAACCATGGACGGTTTAAATCGTCAAATGCCCTATTTAAAAGGAATCGCAAAAAGTCATTTATTGGTTGTCGTTTTCTTTAGCAATACTGAATTAAACGAAATCATCAACAAAAAAACCGACACGATTCAGGAAGTTTACGATAAAGTAATTGCCGAAAAATTTATGTTCGAAAAGCGCTTAATTGCAAATGAACTTAAAAAATATGGTATACATTCTGTTCTTACACAACCTGAAAATCTGACTTTAGATGCCATTAATAAATATTTGGAGATTAAGTCGAGAGGTATTTTATAAAAAACAGGAAGTGATTGTTGTCAAAAGGTAAAATGAGTATTATGAAGTCATCAAGTTCATACATTTGATGTTAGAATAATCAAAAAACTTTGAATCTTTGTTTCTATGAACCTTTACAACTCGAAAACATGAAAAAATCATTTCTAATTTTATTCATTCTGGTACATTTTTTAGCTTCGGCACAAAAAACAGAAAACATTATCATTATCACCACAGACGGATTTAGATGGCAGGAAGTTTTTAAAGGAATGGATGCAGAAATTGCTAATGATAAAAACTTCAATCAAGGCGATAGTACTTACATTTATAAAAAATATGGGAGTACTGATTTTAAAGAACGCCGCCTGAAGCTAATGCCTTTTTTGTGGTCAGAAATGGCTTCGAAAGGGCAAATTTATGGCAATCGGGATTTGGGTAATCAAGTTGATGTTTCAAATCCGTATTGGTTTAGTTATCCTGGATATAGCGAAATTATGACTGGAAATGTTGATCTTAAAGTTAATTCAAATGATTATAAACCAAATCCTAATGCGAATGTTTTGGAGTTTTTAAACCAACAGCCAAAATTAAAAGGAAAGGTTATTGCCTTTGGAGCGTGGGATGCTTTTGACAGAATCTTAAATGAAAAAAGAAGTAATTTTCCTGTAATTTCAGCCTTTGATAATGTGGGTGGAAATAAACCAACTGAAATTCAGAAATTATTAAATGAAATGCGCGACAATTCGTTTAAACCTTTTCATGAAGACGAATGTTTAGATGTTTTTACGCATTATGAAGCGCTGAATGAACTCAAAACCAATAAACCAAAAGTGCTTTATATTTCTTATGGCGAAACTGATGAATGGGCACATCACGGACATTACAGATCCTATCTTGATGCCGCCAATCAAGTAGACAAATGGATAAAAGAAATTTGGGAATTTATACAAAATGATCCACAGTATAAAAATAAAACGACTTTACTTATAACTGTTGATCATGGTCGTGGAGACAAAACAAAATCAGAATGGACAAGTCATGGCGATAAAATTGCAGGCGCATCACAAATTTGGTTTGCCGTTATTGGTCCTGAAATTACATCAAAAGGCGAAATCAAAACAGATGCTCAATTGTATCAAAAACAATTAGCTCAGACTATTGCCAAAATTATGGGCTATACTTTTACAGCAGATCATCCTATTGAAAATGAGGTCAAGGAAGTATTTGAGAAATAAAAATATCTAAATTAAATAAATGCCTTAGCCCTTTTACAGCCATAAACCTTTACCATTATTTTAAAAAAATCTCAGTATCTTAGCGCCGCAGAAACTTAGTCGCTTAAAAAATGAAACAAATCACTTCAGTACAAAATCCCTTTATAAAATCACTTGTTTTATTGCAGGAAAAAGCAAAAGCCCGCAAACAAACCGGAACTTTTTTGATTGAAGGATTACGTGAAATTTCATTAGCTATCAAAGGCGGTTACCAGATTGAAACCTTTTTATTTTTACCGGAATTAGTTTCTGAGAATCAGATTTCTAAATTGGTCTCTACTCCTGTTCAGTTCATCGAAATTAATAAAGAAGTTTATCAAAAATTGGCTTATCGCGATACTACCGAAGGTGTTTTAGCAGTTGCAAAAACCAAATCAATGCAATTATCTGATCTAAAATTATCCGAAAATCCATTGATCTTAGTTGCCGAAGCTCCTGAAAAACCAGGAAACATCGGAGCCCTTTTGCGTACAGCCGATGCTGCTAATCTGGATGCCGTTTTAATTGCAAATCCAAAAAGTGATTTATACAACCCAAATATTGTGCGTTCAAGTGTTGGTTGTTTATTTACCAATCAAATTGCAACAGGGACAACAGATGAGATTATTGCTTTTTTAAAAGAAAAAAAGATTAATTTTTACTGTGCTACATTGCAAAATTCAACTCCTTATCACACACAGAATTTTACAGCTCCAACTGCTTTAGTTGTAGGTACAGAAGCAACCGGTTTAACGCAGGATTGGCGTGATGCTGCCACACAAAACATTATTATACCAATGCAGGGCGAAATTGACAGTATGAATGTTTCTGTTGCCGCAGCTATTCTAATTTTCGAAGCCAAACGACAAAGAGGATTTAACTAATTATACATTTCAAATTATGAATTTTAAATTACCGTTTTTAGCATTACTTTTTAGTTTTACTGTTTCGGCACAAATCACGAATACAGAAGTAGATGATTTAGTAAATCGTACAATAAAAGCATTTGATGTTCCCGGAATATCCGTTGCTATTGTTAAAGACGGAAAAGTTGTTTTGGCAAAAGGATACGGAGTAAAGTCGATAAAAACTCAGGAAAAAGTAGACGCAAATACACTATTCGGAATCGCTTCGAATAGTAAAGCTTTTACAAGTGCTGCTTTGGCAATGTTGGTTGATGAAGGTAAAATAAAATGGGATGACAAAGTAACCCAGTATCTTCCAGATTTCAAAATGTCTAGCGATTACATCACACAGGAATTTACGATTCGTGACTTGCTCACACACAGAAGCGGACTCGGTCTTGGTGCAGGAGATTTAATGATTTGGCCTGATGGAAGTGATTTTACAGCAACCGACATCATTCATAATTTGCGTTATTTAAAAAACGTTTCCAGCTTTAGATCCAAATTTGATTACGACAATTTGATGTACATTATTGCGGGCGAAATTGTCCATAAAATTAGTGGTGAAACCTGGGCGGATTTTATCGAACAGCGCATCATGAAACCTCTTGAGATGAATAATAGTGTCGCATCAATCAAAAGATTGAAAGACACTACCAATGTAATTACGCCTCACGTTCCAATTGATGGAAAACTAGTTACCATAAAACGTTATGAAAATCAATTATTTGATGGTGCTGCCGGAATTTATTCTAGTGTAAATGATTTAAGTAAATGGGCAATTTTGCAAATCAATAACGGAAAATATGGTAACAACAAACAATTATTTTCGGAGAAAGAGCACGACGAAATGTGGCAATTGCAAACCATAATTCCAACAAAAACAAGACCTCCATACAATACTCATTTTTATGGATATGGTTTAGGCTGGTTTTTAAATGATGTGAAAGGTTACAAACAAGTTTCGCATACGGGAGGTTTAGAAGGAAATGTTACGCAAACAACCTTAATTCCTGAATTAGGTTTAGGAATTATTGTTTTGACCAATCAACAATCCGGAGCAGCATTTAATGCCATTACCAATACAATCAAAGACAGTTATTTAGATATTAAATCTGAAGATTACGTGAAGATTTACAGCGATAGAATGAAAGCTAATGAAGAATCAGCAGACAAAGTTACCGATGAAGTTTGGGCAACAGTGGCAAAGAACAAAAAAGACAAAATAAAAACTGATTTTTCTAAAATTACCGGAACTTACAAAGACAATTGGTTTGGGGAAATCAACATTACAGAGAAAAAAGGAAAGGCATATTTTCAGTCCAAACGCTCCTCACAATTAGTTGGTGAAGTCTTTTTCTATAAAAATGGAAATTATGTTGTAAAATGGAATAATGCCTTTTTTCATGCCGATGCGCATTTAAACTTCAAATATGACGGCAACGGAAAAGCGGTAAACTTAAAAATGCTTCCAATATCTGAACTAACAGACTTTAGTTATGATTTCCAGGATTTGGATTTCAATAAAAAGTAATTTAAAATTTCAGATCGCAGGTTAAAAACCGAGACAAAAAACTTGGTCAAAAAACTTGAAATCTGAAACCTGAAACATAATAATTTCGTTCTAAAATCAACCTTACATTCCCTTGCGTATATTGCAAGTAATGCTTATTTTTAAGACTTGAAGTATGCCGTCATGATAGAAATAGATATAGAAAAAGAAAATAAAGCAATTGCACAAGAATACAAGGAATTACTTCGGATTAGTTATCAGACTTTAACACCAACTGATAAAAAATTAATTCGGAAAGCTTTTGATGTCGCTGTTGATGCCCATAAAGAACAACGACGTAAATCCGGAGAGGCGTATATCTTTCATCCTATTGCAGTTGCAAAAATTGTAGCTTCAGAAATTGGTTTAGGAGCAACAGCAATTGCAGCTGCTTTATTGCACGATGTTGTCGAAGATACTCCGATGACTGTTGAAGATATTGAGCGTCTGTTCAATCCAAAAGTAGCGCAATTGGTAGAAGGGCTGACCAAAATTTCGATGGTTCAAAAAGACTTGAATGCGTCAATGCAGGCAGAGAATTTCAGAAAAATGATTCTGACTCTGAACGATGATGTACGTGTCATCCTGATTAAATTGGCTGATCGTTTGCACAACATGCAAACCATGGATTCAATGGTCGAATACAAGCAAACCAAAATCGCTTCAGAAACTTTATATATTTACGCTCCTCTCGCCCATCGTTTGGGACTCTACAATATAAAAACCAAACTTGAAGATTTAGGATTAAAATATACAGAGCCTACAGTTTATGAAGATATAGTCAGCAAAATAAGAGAAACCAAAGAAGAGCAAGATGCATATATCAAAGATATTTCGGATGTCCTGAAAAAATCTTTGGATGCTGAAAATATTGATTATATCATAAAAGGTCGTCCAAAATCTATTTATTCGATTCGTCGAAAAATGCGTGCTCAAAATGTGAGTTTTGATGAAGTCTACGACAAATTCGCTCTCCGAATTGTTTATAAATGCGATTCTCATGATGAAAAATTTATTGCCTGGAAAATATATTCAATCGTAACAGACCATTACAGACCTAGTCCTAGTCGTTTGCGTGACTGGATTTCATCTCCAAAATCAACAGGTTACGAAGCTTTACACATTACCGTTATGGGACCAAAAGGCCGCTGGGTTGAAGTGCAGGTTCGTAGTGAGCGTATGGATGAAATTGCCGAAAAAGGGTATGCAGCACATTACAAATATAAAAATGGCGCAACCGAGGAAAGTGGCTTAGATACTTGGCTGAATTTACTTCGTGAGGCTTTGGAAAATCAGGAAACAAATGCGGTTGATTTTGTCGAGGATTTTAAAATGAATTTATATTCTAAAGAAATCTTTGTCTTTACGCCAAAAGGGGAAATAAAATCATTACCAAAAGGGGCTACTTCGCTTGATTTTGCCTTCAGTATCCACTCAGAGATAGGAATAAAAACCAGAGGAACCCGTGTTAACGGACGTCTTGTTCCGTTAAATTATGAGTTAAAAAGCGGGGATCAGGTTGAAGTGATTACTTCGGCAAATCAAAAACCTACCGTAAACTGGCTGGAATATGTTACAACTTCAAGAGCAAAAAATAAAATTAAAAATGTTCTTAACGAGAATACCAAAAAAATTGCTGAGGAAGGAAAAGAATTGCTTACCAGAAAACTTAAACATTTAAAAATAACTATCAACGAACAGGTTATTAACGAATTGGTTAATTTTTTCAGACTTAAAACCAGTTTAGATTTATTTTACAGAGTTGGAATAGGCGCCATTGAAAATCAGCAGTTAAAAGATTATGCCGCACAAAAGAGCAATTCTATTATCAATTTCTTCAAAAATAAAATCAAGCGAAATAAAGATACTGCAGATCAGGACATTCATAAACCCGTAATCAGCAGTAATTATGACATGCTGGTTTTTGGGACTGAACATGACAAACTCGATTATAAACTTTCGCAATGCTGCAACCCAATTCCGGGAGACGATGTTTTTGGATTTGTTACGATAAACGAAGGAATAAAAGTGCATAAGAAAGATTGTCCAAATGCAATCGGAATGCAGTCCAACTATGCTTACCGCATTATGAGCGCCAAATGGATTGATTCATCTCAGGAAGAATTTAAAGCGATTATTAACATTACCGGAATGGATGTTTTAGGACTAACGAATCAGCTTACTAAAGTTATTTCGAACAATATGAGCGTAAACATCCAGAGTATTTCACTGAGTACGGATGCCGGAATTTTTCATGGCCAAATTGCTGTAATCGTAAAAAATAATACGATTTTGAAAAAAATGATTAGTGCCATTAAAAAAATTGACGGAGTAGACAAAGTAACCCGGGAATACAGAACCTAACTTTTTAACGACTCTATTGGGTTTTTTATAACTAAACTTTAAACCCTAAACTTTTATTGATTAAAAATAAAAAATTATCTTTGCCGGATATGACACTCATTTCAACTGACAACACTAAGAATCAAGAAATTGTAAAAAATGTTTTTACAATGTATCTTGAACAAAAAGGGCATCGCAAAACTCCTGAGCGTTATGCTATACTTCAGGAAATTTACGATAGCGAAGAACATTTTGATATAGAAAACCTTTATATCAAGATGAAGAACAAAAACTATCGTGTAAGTAGAGCTACTTTATATAACACGATTGAGTTATTGTTAGACTGTGCATTGGTAAGAAAACATCAGTTTGGACAAAATCAGGCTTACTACGAAAAATCATATTTTGATAAACAGCATGATCACATCATCATGACTGATTCCGGGGAAGTAATTGAATTTTGCGATCCAAGAATTCAAACCATAAAAAAAACAATCGAAGAAATATTTGATATCGAGATTACGAATCATTCGCTTTATTTCTACGGAAACAAAAAGCAAAAATAATAATGCCGAAAAGATATTATTTCGACAAATAAAAGAAGAAAATTAACTACATTAATCAGTAGGGCAAATTAAATTGTCTCAACGCAAATTAAAAAACAGAATGACCGTAGATTTATTACTAGGATTACAATGGGGAGATGAAGGTAAAGGAAAAATTGTTGACGTTCTTACCTCAAATTATGATATTATTGCACGTTTTCAAGGAGGACCAAATGCAGGACATACATTAGAATTTGACGGTATTAAACACGTACTAAGAACCATTCCTTCCGGAATTTTTCATAAAAATTCAGTAAACATCATCGGAAATGGTGTTGTAATAGATCCGGTAGTTTTTCAAAAAGAAATTGAAGGTTTAGAGAAATTTAAACTTGACATCAAAAGCAAACTGATTATTTCAAGAAAAGCACATTTAATTTTGCCAACACACCGTTTATTAGATGCTGCTTCTGAGGCATCAAAAGGAAAAGCGAAAATTGGTTCTACTCTTAAAGGAATTGGTCCCACTTACATGGACAAAACCGGGAGAAACGGATTACGTGTTGGAGATATCGAATTAGAAGATTTTAAAGAACGTTACAGATCATTAGCTGACAAACATGAAGCCATGATTGCTTTTTATGATGTTGCTATTCAATACAACTTAGCGGAACTTGAAAAAGAGTTTTTTGAAGCTATCGAAGAATTAAAAAAATTAGATTTTATTGACAGTGAAGAATATATGTATCAGGCTCAAATAGCTGGTAAATCTATTTTATGTGAAGGAGCTCAGGGATCATTATTGGATGTTGATTTCGGAACTTATCCTTTTGTTACTTCATCAAATACTACGGCTGCAGGAGCTTGTACCGGTTTAGGAATTGCTCCTAACAAAATCAAAGAAGTTTACGGAATCTTCAAAGCTTACGTAACACGTGTAGGTAGCGGACCATTCCCAACTGAACTTTTTGATGAAATTGGTGCTACAATGGCACGAGTTGGTAATGAATTTGGATCTGTTACAGGAAGACAAAGACGTTGTGGCTGGTTAGATCTTGTCGCCTTAAAGTATGCTGTTCGTGTAAACGGAGTAACTCAATTAATGATGATGAAAGGTGACGTTCTTTCAGGATTCGAAACTTTAAAAGTGTGTACTGAATACAACTACAAAGGACAGAATATTTCTCACTTTCCTTATAACATTGAGCCTGAAAATGTAACTCCGGTTTATAAAGAATTTAAAGGATGGCAAGCTGATTTAACCGGATTAACAACTTACGATCAATTGCCAATTGAGCTAAAAGAATATATCGAGTTTATTGAAGAAGAAGTTGGGGTGCCAATTAAGATTGTATCTGTTGGCCCAGACAGAAAGCAAACAATAACAAAATAACACATTAAACGCTCTGAATGATCAGGGCGTTTTTTTTATAACTATTTCAAATGAGAAAAAATCCGGAAATTAAAATAAAAGAAACAAAATTACTGTCTGACAATTGGTATCTTTTAAATAAGATAACATACAGCTATCAAAAGGAAAATGAAATACCTCAAACTCATATCCGTGAAATCTATGACCGCGGAAATGGTGCTGCCATTTTATTATATAATTCAAGTAAAAAAACAATCATTCTAACACGACAATTTCGTTTACCGACTTTCCTTAACGGAAATAAAACCGGAATGATGATTGAAGTTTGCGCCGGACTTTTAGATCAGGATAATCCTGAACAGGCCATTATTCGTGAAACCGAAGAAGAAACCGGCTACCGTCTCGATAAAGTTCAGAAAGTTATGGAAACCTACATGTCTCCGGGAGCCGTTACGGAGATTTTATATTTGTTTACAGGTGAATATGACGAGAGCAAAAAAGTAAGCGAAGGTGGTGGATTAGATGCTGAACAGGAAAATATTGAAGTTCTTGAATATACTTTTGAAGAAGCTTATGCGATGATTGAATCCGGTGAAATTTCAGATGCTAAAACTATTATGTTGTTGCAGCATGCTAAAATAAAAGGTTTGATTTAATTTTAACATTATAGATTAAAAATTTATTTTTTGTACCCATCTAATCTATTAAATGTTAATCCAATAAATATTTTCGAAAATTGTGTAATCAATTTTGGCTGTAAAAAAAATAACTTTACTCTACTAAAAAAACACCATTATGAGAAAGTTATATTACACGTCAAACATTTTATTTTTATTAATTTTAACCTTGCTTATTTCCTGTAAAGAAACCAAAACTGACAAAAACACAACTGAGGAAGCCAAATCGCACAAAACGATTGAGTACAAAAAGCCTTCTTCATCTATTAGCTTTCACTTCGAAAAAACAAAACAATGGCTTGAAGCCAATAAAAATGATTCTTCTAAATTGGATGTTGCTTATGCTATAAACAGAACTGATAAAGCAAATTTTACTAAAATGGATTCTGTTGTAATTCCTTCAGATTTTAGTGGAGATTTGGTTTACTATCTTCCGTTTCCTTTGCATGTAACAGCTTTAGAGGACGTTTCAAAAGTGATTATTTTTTCTTATCCAGCTCAGGTATTTGCTGCTTACGAAAACGGAGAATTAGCGTATACAGGTCCAACAAATATGGGAAGGAAAAAGGACCAAACACCAACCGGATTATTTTTTACCAACTGGAAAGCAGAAAAAACAACCAGTACTTTTAACGACGAATGGGACCTAAAATGGAATTTCAATATCGAAAATAAACTTGGTGTTGGTTTTCACGAATATGAATTACCAGGATATCCGGCTTCGCATTCTTGTTTGCGTTTACAGGAAAATGACGCAAAATATCTTTATAAATTTGCTGATGAATGGATTTTGAAAGATAAAGAGAACGTAAAAGTAAAAGGCACACCTGTAATTGTTTTTGGAAGTTATCCTTTTGATGGTCCAAAACCTTGGTTTCAATTAGCTTATGATGCAAAAGCATTAGATATTTCTGAATCTCAAATTGAAAATGAAGTAAAACCATTTATTCAAAAGATTTTAGAAAACCAGAAACTGAGAGAGACTGAACAACAGACTGCTGCACTTTAAAAATCAACCATAACGTTAGATTGCAACTTCTTAATAATATCTTCTTAGATTTTATAAAAATAAAAAAGGCGTAAGATTTTAAATCCTTACGCCCTTGTATTTTTATAAAAAAACTAAAAATTATCTTGAATAATTTGGAGCTTCTTTTGTAATCGTAACATTATGCGGATGACTTTCTGTAATTCCGCTTGACGTGATACGAACAAAACGTCCGATTTCCTGTAAAGTCGGAATATCTTTAGAACCACAGTATCCCATTCCGGCACGGAGACCACCAATGAATTGAAGCATACTTTCGTTTAATTCTCCTTTGTAAGGCACGCGACCTACGATTCCTTCAGGAACTAATTTTTTTACATCATCTTCGACATCCTGGAAATAACGATCTTTTGAGCCTGTCTGCATCGCTTCAACTGAACCCATTCCACGGTATGATTTGAATTTTCTACCTTCGAAGATGATAGTTTCACCTGGAGATTCTTTAGTTCCGGCTAACAAAGAACCCAACATTACACAATCGGCACCTGCAGCGATAGCTTTAGGGATATCTCCAGTATATCGGATTCCACCATCAGCAATAACAGGCACTCCAGTTCCTTTTATAGCTGCAGCCACTTCAAGAACTGCTGAAAACTGAGGAAAACCAACTCCAGCCACGATACGCGTTGTACAGATAGAACCAGGTCCTATTCCAACTTTTACCCCATCAGCACCGTTTGCTACTAAATATTTCGCTGCTTCGGGAGTTGCAATATTTCCAACAATAACGTCTATTTGTGGAAATTTTGATTTTACTTCTTTTAAAGTATTCACAACACCTTCGGTATGACCGTGTGCCGTATCAATAATAATAGCATCAACACCAGCAGCAACTAATGCTTCAGCTCTTTGAACAGCGTCTCCGGTAACTCCAATCGCAGCAGCCACTCTTAAACGTCCAAAAACATCTTTATTAGCAATTGGCTTTTGAGTCAGTTTGGTAATATCTCTAAAAGTGATTAAACCTACTAACTCATTTTGAGCGTTGATAACCGGTAATTTTTCGATTTTGTGACCTTGTAAAACTACTTCGGCTTGTTCTAAGGAAGTTCCTTCGGCTACGGTTATCAAATCTTTACTGGTCATTACCTCAGCGATTGCTTTTGAACCATTTTTTTCAAAACGTAAGTCACGATTGGTTACGATTCCTTTTAGGATTTTGTTTTCGTCTACGATTGGAATTCCGCCGATTCCGAATTCTTTCATAGCAGCTTTTGCATCTGCAATAGTTGAATTCATTGGTAATGTTACCGGATCGATAATCATTCCTGACTCTGCACGTTTTACTTTTCGAACTTTTGCAGCCTGTTGTTCGATAGTCATATTTTTATGCAAAACGCCTATTCCGCCTTCTTGTGCCATAGCAATTGCCATTGCACTTTCGGTAACAGTATCCATGGCAGCAGATACAATTGGAACGTTTAATGTTATGTTTTTTGAGAATTTTGATTTGATACTCACTTCGCGGGGAAGCACATTCGAGTAGTTCGGTACTAATAATACATCATCGTAAGTTAAACCTTCGCCGATAATCTTGGAGTTGTGTGCTATCATGTTGCAATTTGTAGTTGAATTGCGTGCAAATATAGTGAATAAATTGGAAACTTGCCTATTAACTTACCCAGATTTTTTTGAAGCCTTACCGAAATTGCTGCCTTAAAGCCTTAGCCCGGATGGAAATGAAAAGCCAAGAGAGGCAAAAATACATTTTTTCCTGGATTTAAAAAGCGACCAACGGAAGCTCTTTTAAAACCATTGGAAAAAAGTGATTTTAACCGATTGCTTGCAATAAACAGCCGGAATTGCTTCTTAATTTTTTAAACCAGATAAGTGATGTAAGATAATTTAAGTTTATTTTTTATGTCTTTACAAATACTCTGAATGACAATATAATATTAACTTATATAACTTAAATTCTAAATTTAGTCAGGGTTCTGAAATACAAAATTCACCCCTAATTGAAATGCAATACTATTAGCTTTTGTTACATCTTTATATTCCAATATATTGTCCACAAGCAAGTACATATTTAACTTTCCTATTGTTCCGGAAACTCCTAAACCAATATTTTTATAAGA
This sequence comes from Flavobacterium sp. W22_SRS_FK3, assembly GCF_052113665.1. Classification (NCBI taxonomy): domain Bacteria; kingdom Pseudomonadati; phylum Bacteroidota; class Flavobacteriia; order Flavobacteriales; family Flavobacteriaceae; genus Flavobacterium; species Flavobacterium sp. W22_SRS_FK3. Next base: position 92,616 of record NZ_JBGQOF010000015.1, read on the forward strand.
AAAGGAGTCGAGAGTATAGGTCGTTTTCATCTCTAATTTTTTTAAAATTCTACGTTTATAAAATGCTGTAAAAGCAAGAAATGGATCTTTGGACATGGTCATGGCAAAAAACTGAGCTCCAACGGCATTTACATATTGTCTTTCATTTGGCGGTTTGCAGCTGCATTTGTCATCGAATCGGGATTCTCCAAATGAATATTGAACAGAAGCATTGAACTTTGTCGGTCTCCAGGTGGTGTATTTATTATATAGTGTATCTCTCGGAATAGCTTTTTCAAATTCATCTAAAATATTTTCAGGCTCATCTGTAAAGTCAAAATTTGGGTTGACTCCATCATATTCATAGTTGCCTTTGTACGTCAGAGTTTCGATATCTTTTGTATGTCTGATAAAACCAACATCAATAATACTTGCCGTAAACTGAAGGTTTTTCCTATAATACCAAGTCATTCCTGCATCAAAACCCAACCCCAGGCTTCCATTAAAAAAAGTATTATGAATGAGATCATTTGCTATATTTCCATCATATTCATCTTTTGTAAAAGCAACAATTCCGGAGGTTTTCAATTCCATATTGGAAGAAATGATTTGATAATAAACATTTGTTTCAGGAGTTCCGTCTGTGGTATAAATAAATCCGGAGTTTTTAGTTGACGTGGCATTCGCACCGCTTGAATATAATTTTATTTTTCCACCCAAAACCAAATTTTCCTTTACTTTTTTATGAAAGCCAACGTGAAAAACCGAAAGTACTTCGGTACGCAGGTTTACATCACCTAAATTGAATGCTTTTCCTATGTGATCACGATTTCCATCCAAAGCTAAAATAGCCATATCTTTTGGAAAATACATTAAAAAATCAAATTCCTGATACGCCCCGAAAGAAACATAAGATTTACTGTCTTCACCACCAATCCTGAATCCTCCTGAAAACAATTCGAGTTGTTGGTTGGCATACACTTTATCTTTATTAGAAGATTTATTGACAACATTCCGTATTTTATCATTAAAATCAACTCCGTTATCAGCAAACAAATCATAAGCTGAAAAACTAGTGGAACCAAAATTTGCCGAAACACCCGATAATACCGGGAATCCAAAATAGTATTTATAAGAAACGTCAGCCCCGGGATTTACAAGTAGTGACTGCGGAATAGAAGTGAAATTGTATAGTAGTTGTTTGTTTTGCGAAAAACAAATGATGTGAGTAAATATCAATATGATTAGGTATACCTTTCTCATTTAGTCTTCAATTACAAAATATAGCGTTGCATCAGAACGAAGTTTTAGATTTCCCACACTATTTTCTGTTAGCGGAGGACCAGCAGCCATTGTTAATACGAAACCTATTTTTACGGTTCTTTTAAGATTAGCCAAACGCTGATTTTCGAAAACTTCAGTAAAATTCAAAACATTACTATTTCCGGAATTAGCCGGAGCGTCAAAACTTAGTGTTTCAATGGTATTGTTTTGGGCATCGATTAGGACTAAATCAATTTTATATGCTCTGTTGATTGTATTGGTTATTTCAAAATTAAATTCGGCTTTTATTAAATCTTCACGCATGAGCGAATTCCTGAACGGATTAAAATCCTGCGCATCAAAAGCAATATTTTGCTCATTTCCATTATCTATAAAATCATTTGCCGGGATATTAAAATAAGTTAAATTAGCTACAACAACCGGCTCCAATTTCAAGTCATCGATCTGATCAAAATCCAGATCACTTGAACATGAGAAACTCAGGAATATTAAAACTAAAAGCGATGTGATTTTATGTATACCTGATGATTTCATAACTAAAAGCTTTTGACTTAGTAGAAAATAACGCACTTTAACAAACACTTATTGTGATAGTTATAGTAAATATACGAAAAATCTTAATTAAATTTACCGAATAATTTTGAAGCTTCGTTATAAGCGCTTTCAAAGCTTAAAGAGTTCAAACCTGTAGCTTTTTTATTGGCCGTAAAATAAGAAACAAGTTTTTCTGTAGGCATGTTTCCGGTTAATTTATCTGTTGCCATTGGACAGCCTCCAAAACCCTGAATCGCTCCATCAAAACGGGTACAGCCTGCTTTGTGAGCGGCATCAATTTTTTCGAACCAGCTATTGGGTGTTGTATGCAAATGCGCACCAAACTCTATTTGAGGATATTTTGCAATTAAATGTGAGAAAAGATACGTAATCACTTCGGGGGTTGAAGTACCAACAGTATCAGAAAGCGACAATATTTTTACGCCCATTTCAGATAATTTTTCTGTCCACTCCCCTACAATTTCCACATTCCAAGGATCTCCATACGGATTTCCGAAACCCATAGAAAGATAAGTTACTACTTCTTTGTTTTTTTTATCAGCGATTTCGAGAATCTCTTCGAGAGTAATCAAAGACTGCGCAATGGTTTTATGTGTATTTCGCATCTGAAAATTTTCAGAAATAGAAAAAGGAAATCCTAAATATTGGATGGCTTCATGTTTTGCAGCTGCTTCTGCACCTTGCATATTCGCTATAATTGCTAAAAGTTTGCTAGTTGTCTGAGATAAATCAAGCTGTGACAAAACCTCAGCCGTATCCTGCATTTGCGGAATAGCTTTGGGAGACACAAAACTTCCAAAATCTATCGTATCAAAACCCACTCTAAGCAAAGCTTGTATATACGAAACCTTATTTTTAGATGGAATAAAGTTTTTTATACCTTGCATGGCATCTCGTGGACATTCGATAATCTTGATCTTTTTATTCAAAGTTAACTCTTTTATGAAAGCTAAGTTACTATCTTTTTAAAGAAATAATAAAATTAATTTTCTAAAAAAGAACTCAATAAAATTTAATTAATCACGGCAAACAAAATTTATATTTGCTTTAAAATCTTTTTATTGATTGCTTTAATTAAAGCCGGACCTTCATAAATAAAACCGGTGTACAATTGTACTAAACTGGCACCAGCGTTTAGCTTTTCAATCGCATCATCAGCAGAATGAATTCCTCCTACTCCAATAATTGGGAATGCTTTATTGCTTTTTTCCGAAAGAAAACGAATTACTTCTGTAGAACGTTCTGTTAATGGTTTTCCAGATAAACCACCTACTTCAGATTTATTCTCAGATTGTAATCCCTCTCTTGAAATTGTGGTATTTGTTGCAATGACACCACCAATCTGAGTTGTTTTTACAATGTCAATAATATCAAGTAATTGCTCATCTGTTAAGTCCGGAGCTATTTTTAAAAGAATTGGTTTTACTTTTTGTCTACTTGTTTTTTGCTTTTCTACATTTCTATTTTGCAAAGTCTGCAATAAAGCCATTAGAGGTTCTTTGTCTTGTAAAGCTCTTAAATTTGGTGTGTTAGGTGAGCTCACATTCACCACAAAATAATCAACATGATCAAATAAAGCATCAAAACAAATAATATAATCGTCAACAGCATTTTCGTTTGGCGTAACTTTGTTTTTCCCAATATTTCCCCCAATTAAAACGCCTGAATTCTTTTTTAAACGTTGTACCGCATCCAGAACCCCTCCGTTATTAAAACCCATTCTGTTAATAATACCCTGATCCTCTTTTAATCGAAATAAACGTTTTTTGGGATTCCCTTCCTGACCAACCGGAGTTACGGTTCCAATTTCAATAAAGCCAAAACCAAAGTCTGAAAGTTCTTTGTATAACTTGGCATCTTTATCAAATCCAGCAGCAAGACCAACCGGGTTTTTAAATTTAACTCCGAAAACTTCACGTTCTAATCGAGCATCTTTTACTTCGTAAATTGATTTTATGATTGATGATACTCCCGGAATTTTTGAAATGAATTTAACAAATGAAAAAGTAAAATAATGTACTTCTTCTGGATCAAAACAAAAAAGTATCGGACGAATTATCAATTTATACATAAGAGTGTAGTTATTATTTTGGTTGCAAATTTAATTATAATACTTTAAAATGACTCCTTTTTATATAAAACTATGAAACGGTTTTTCGAGTCAAAAAATAAAAATTCAAAATTAATTTATATAAAATTTCAAAATAAAATATTTGCAGGTTTAATACTGATATCACAACTTCTATACACTTTATAAATTTTTTTGACCAATTTATAAATGAGTAATCAGCTAAAAAAAAAACGTTGCAAATTATAAAATGAAACAAATTCAGAGCATTCTGTAAGCTTTTCTGCATTATTTATTACTTAATTTTGAAGTTCAAGTAAATAGCAAAAAAAAATACCTCATATTCAGTCCTCTATATATTGTTTTACCTGAATTTATAAAAATAAGATTACATCATTTTTGAAATAAAATTTAGACAGAAATAACCAATTTAATACCGTAATAAACAATTTAATACCATAAACTATGAAAATCAATAACACTATTAAAATGCTAAAAAAAAGCATCTTATTGCTTCTTTTTTGTTTTTCCCCAGGTATTTTGACTAAGACTAATGCTCAGGCTGATCCACAACAAGTAACTAAGGAAACTTTTAAGGGGAAAATTAGTCTGGACATTCGTGATTCAAAAGAAGATTGGAGTCCATACAGCCCCAAAAAAGCACCGGCTGGAGCACCAAATATTTTGTTTATTTTATATGATGATACTGGTTTAGCTGCTTGGTCGCCTTATGGTGGCAGAATTAATATGCCTACTATGCAAAAATTAGCAGATAACGGCTTAATCTATACGCAATGGCATACAACGGCACTTTGTTCCCCAACCCGATCTACTTTATTAACGGGACGTAACCATCATTTAAATGGTATGGCAGCCATTACAGAAGCTGCAGCGGGATATCCTGGTGCTAGTGGAAGGTTACCAAAACAAGTCGCTACTATTGGACAAGTATTACAAGATAATGGATGGAGTACGTTTTGGATAGGAAAAGATCATAATGTCCCTGAACAGGATGTTGCTTCCGGAGGTGATCGCAGTACCTGGCCATTACAAATGGGATTTGATCGTTACTATGGTTTCTTAGGTGGAGAAACCAATCAGTGGTATCCTGACTTAGTAGAAGATAATCATTTTACAGAAGCTCCAGCTAGTCCTGAAGAAGGGTATCATTTATCTAAAGATTTAGCAGATCATGCTTTAGAGTACATTCGCGACCAACAAGCTACAAACCCTTCTAAACCTTGGTTTATGTGGTATTGTCCAGGTGCAAATCATGCTCCACACCATGCTCCGGAAGAATACATCGCAAAATACAAAGGAAAATTTGATGATGGTTATGATGCTTATCGTAAATGGGTTTTGCCAAGGATGACTGCAAAAGGTATAATTCCTGCCGGAACTAAATTTGATAAATTTAACCCACTTCCAGCAAACATTGCCAATGAGGGTGATGCCGTTTTAGAATGGAGCAAATTAAGTGCTGATGAAAAGAAATTATTTTCAAAATTAGCTGAAGTTTATGCTGGATTCTCAGAATATACTGATGCTCAAGTAGGTCGTGTAATTGATTATTTAGAAAAAACTGGTCAATTAGAAAATACCGTAGTGATTTATGCTGCAGATAATGGAGCTTCAGGAGAAGGCTCGCCATCAGGATCTGTAAACGAAAATAAATTCTTCAATGGTTATCCTGATGAATTAGCAGAAAACTTAAAATTGATTGATAAATTAGGGGGACCAGATACTTACGAACATTATCCTACTGGTTGGGCTGCAGCTTTTTCTACACCTTTTAAAATGTTTAAAAGATATAGTGAATATGCAGGCGGAACTTGTGACCCTTTAGTCATTTCCTGGCCAAAAGGAATCAAAGCGAGAGGAGAAGTTCGTAACCAATTTCACCATTCAACAGATATTGTTCCTACTTTATTAGATATTTGTGGTGTAGAAATGCCTAAAGTATACCGAGGTGTAGAACAATATCCATTATCCGGAGTATCCATGCGTTATACATTTGATGCAAAACCTGATACAAAAACTCAAAAACATATTCAGTATTTTGCTATGTTAGGCAGCCGTGCTTTGTGGAAAGATGGCTGGAAAGCTGTTGCTCTACATGCTCCATTAACAGGTAAAGGTAATTTTGACAATGATCAATGGGAGTTATATAACACTGATGTGGATAGAGCGGAATCAAACAATTTAGCCAAGAAATATCCAGATAAATTAAAAGAATTAATTGCAGATTGGAATACAGAAGCTGCAAAAAACCTTGTTTTACCATTGGATGATCGTTCTGCTCTTGAAGTATTAGGGACAGAAAGACCATCAACTGAAGCAGTTCGTGATCGCTACATATACTATCCGGGAACTGCACCAGTACCAGAAGGTGTTGCCGTAAATGTTCGTGGTCGTAATTACAAAGTTATTGCTGATGTAGATATTAAGGATGCTAATGCTTCCGGAGTAATTTTTGCTCATGGTTCTCGTTTCGGTGGGCATTCATTGTTTATTAAAGACAAAAAATTATACTATGTATATAATTTCTTAGGCATTCCACCAGAACAAAAATTTGTTTCAAATATTGATTTAACAACTGGTAAGCATGCTTTAGGTATGGAATTTATTCGTGAGAAAGCGGGTGAAAACGGAGAGTCAATTGGGAAAATGAAATTATATATCGATGGAAAAGAAGTGGCTAGCGGCCCTATGCGTACGCAAAGCGGTAAATTTACACTTTCAGGAGATGGACTTTGCGTAGGTTATGATAGTGGTGATGCTGTAAGCCGTGAATATAAAACTCCTGGAACATTTAAAGGAGGAGAAATAATAGGAGTTGGTATTGATGTTGGAAAAATTGAATATGTTGATTTGGATAGCGAAGCTAAAAGAGCTATGAAAAGAGACTAATTTAATAATTATTGTATAAAAGGGGTATTTATTTAAAGTGAAAAATGGAAAGTAAATACCTCTTTTGCTCTAAGAAAGCAAGATTCATTTTGACCTATAAAATAAATGGCTTCACTAACAATAAAAAAATGTTTTATATGAATATGAACAATCATTTAAAAAAAACATTCTTTTTATCCCTAATTCTTTGTTTGTCATGTTTCCTTTCAAGCCAAATTATAGCACAGGATAGTAACGAAAAAGAAACTTTTGTACCTCATCATCAAATTGGAATATCGATTAACCATGTTCATATTTTTGAAGGAAGGGATGATGAAGGAAATAAAAAAGCCTTAACATTACCGGCCTGGGCAGTAGATTATACTTATCATCTGACAAAAAAATGGGCAATTGGTTTGCATACAGATATTATTATCGAAAAATTTAAAGTCGAAAAAAACCTGGAAAGTGGAGGAGATAAAGAAACTGTAGAACGTAGTTATCCTATTGCCCCTGCCGTAATGGGTATTTACAAGCTTAATGAACACTGGAGTTTTCTCTTGGGATTAGGAGGTGAATTTGCCAAAGAAGAAGATTATTTTTTAACACGTGCCGGAGCGGAATATGGATATGAATTACCTAAAGGATGGGAAGTGTTTGGTACTTTCAGTTATGATATCAAATGGAATGCCTACGACAGTTGGGGAATTGGATTGGGAATAACTAAAAGTTTTGGGCGAAAATAAAAATCCCCAAAAAAATTCAAATTATATGATCAAACTAAGTATATGAATTACAGTAATAGTATCATACACCACCGTATCGCAAAATATCTGATTGTTATTTTACTTTTACTTACAGGTATATCTATATCAGCACAAAATACAAAAGATACAACCAAACTAATGAATGTTAGTTATGGAAGCAAAGGAATTGAATTACAAACAAAAGACAATAAATTTCTTTTTCAATTACAAAGCCGATTACAATTTCGATTTTCTACTCCATATGATGCAGATCCTTTAACTTATGATGATTATAATCAGGATGCTCAGACCACTTTTAAAATAAACCGTGCCAGATTAAAGGTTGGCGGTCATGCTTTTGAACCATGGCTTAAATATTATTGGGAATACGAATTAAGTCAGTCTAACTTGCTTGATTTTAGAATTATGATTGAAAAATGGGATTGGCTGAGTTTTAAAGTAGGCCAGTGGAAAACAGAATTTACCCGTGAACGTTTCATTAGCAGTGGCGAACAGCAAATGGTCGAACGATCTTTAATTAACCGCCCTTTTACAGTCGATCGTGAATTAGGAGTTGAAGTTTATGGGCACTTAAAGGGAAAAGGAATTGCTGATTTTAATTATTGGTTCGCAGCACTAACAGGGACCGGAAGAGGAAGTACTGCCAATGACGATAGTAATTTAATGTACTTTGGACGAGCTCAATGGAACTTTTTAGGAAGATTTCTTGATTTTGAAGGTTCTGATTTCGAATTTCATAAAGAACCCACTCCAATAATTGCTTTTTCTGCGATTACTAACCGAAGCCCATATACTCGCTTTTCACAAGCTGGCGGAGGTTCTTTAGATGGTTATGAAGATGGAGAACCCGGACAATATCGGGTAAATCAATGGAATTTAGAAACAGCATTTATGTATCGCGGTTTCTCCTGGCAAAGTGAATGGCACACAAAGGAAATTATTGACAAATTAAATAATAGCGATACCACTACCATGAAAGGATATTATATTCAGGCAGGATATTTTTTTCACAATGCTTTTGATTGGTGGCCAAACCACTTAGAAATAGCAGGAAGACATGCAGCGTATCGTCCAGACAACACAATTAGGAAAAACTTACAAGATGAAACAACCCTTGCTTTTAACTGGTTTTTTAAAGGCCATAAAAATAAATTAACCTCAGAAGTATCGTATTTTAGTTTTCAGGATAAAACCTTGCCTTTAGAACAAGGCTGGCGCTTTAGGATACAATGGGATATTTCATTATAAAAAAAGGTATAGCACTTGTAATCAAAAACATAGATATAAAAAAAATAAAAAAAATGATCTAAATTTCCTAAATTATTCTTATTTTTTTAATAATTTTAATAGACTAAAACACTGGAAATGAAAAGTATAAAAAAAAATATAAGAAAAACAGCACTAATGTGCCTGTTGGGGTCATTTTTTTTGATTTCAATTGATGGTATTGGTCAACATCGTGGCGGTGGTGGTGGTGTGCATAGAGGCAGTGCTGTAAAAGCAAGACCTACAACCCATTCCAGTTCCAGACCCGCTACAAAAAGACCTTCATCTAATAGCTCTGGCATTAAAAGACCCACTACAGCTAAAAGACCTGTATCTCAATCTCACAGTTCAGGAATTAGTAAACCTGGAAATAATAAACTTACCAGACCAGCTACCTCAAACTCTAAACTTGGAGATAAAAAACTAACTAATAACAGAAATTCAAATACCTTAAATAAAAATAAAGTTGGTAACAGAAACACGAATATCAGCGGTAACAAGGTAAACAGAAACAAAAACAATGTCAACATTAATGTCAATAATAGTGTACATGTTCGTAACAACCGGAACACTGTTGTAAGACATGGTTCAAGACCTTATACACGCCCCCCTTACCGTTATGGAGGTTACAGATATAACTCTTACCATCCTTATTTTCCTCGTCCTTACAGACCCTTTTATTGGGGACCCGTTTGGCATCCTTGGGGATTCTTCATTACAACTTTAGCAGTAACAGCAATTGTAGTAAGCGTAGAAAACACTAAATATCATTATGATCAAGGTGTCTGGTATACATCAACAAGCGGTGGCTACACAGCGGTGCCAGCCCCCGTGGGAGGAACGGTAAATAATATTCCAAGCGGTGCTGAAACGGTAAATACCGGAACCGTAAATAATTATTATTACGGAGGAACCTATTACGAAAAAGATGGAGGCAGTTATACCGTAGTGGCACCAACAGCAGGAACTTTAGTAGATAATTTACCTGAAGGTGGTGAAGAAGTTACGATAGGGGATGCCAAATACGTAAAATTTGGAGAAACTTACTACCAGCCTGTTCAGGTTGACGGCGAAGATAAATATGAAGTTGTGAATGTCGAAAAAGAATAAAGTTACAGATACATAATTAACTCTATAAAACTAATAGATTAATTTTATAACTTTGATCTTATTTAACAATCGTATTAATACTTTCGATTAAAATTATGATGATGAAAAATAAAACCTATTGGATTTTTGCCATACTAACCATTTCAATAATCTCTATTGCGTATGGCTATACGAAAATAATTGTTCCAAAGCAAAAGCTTGCAGCAATGGATTGTGGAGAAATTCCAGAAACTTCTGGTGAATCATTATTTAAGCCAACCATTGAGAACAAAAATAAACCTGCAGGCAAAACACCTAAAGGAATGGTCTGGATTCCGGGAGGAGAATTTTCTATGGGAAGCAATGTAGAAGATGAAAGTTTATGCAGTATAAAAGGTGTTACAAAAGATGCTGCACCTATACACAGAGTGTATGTAGATGGTTTTTTTATGGATAAAACTGAGGTAACCAACGAGCAGTTTGAAGCTTTTGTAAAAGCAACAGGTTATGTAACACTTGCCGAAAAAAAACCTACTCACGAAGACTACCCAGATGCTCCACTAGAAAATCTGGTAGCAGGATCAGCAGTGTTTACTCCTACCCCTTCTAAAGTAGATCTGAACAACTATATGCAATGGTGGACTTACGCAAAGGGAGCAGATTGGAGACATCCTGAAGGAGCCGGAAGTTCTATAAAAGGAAGAGAAAAATATCCTGTAGTTCAGGTTTCTTATGATGATGCTGCGGCTTATGCAAAATGGGCCGGCAAAAGATTACCAACTGAAGCTGAATGGGAATTTGCTGCCCGCGGTGGAAAATCAGGACAACTTTATGCTTGGGGAAATACATTAAAACCGAAAGGGAAATTTCAGGGGAATATCTATCAGGGAAATTTCCCAATAGAAAAAGGAGACAAAGGAGAAGATGGTTACATTGGTATAGCACCAACAGCTCAATTTGCCCCAAACAGTTACGGCTTATATGATATTGGCGGAAATGTTTGGGAATGGACAAACGATTGGTATACCGCAGATTATTACTCCGTTTTAACAGAAAGCGATGCAGTAACAAAAAATCCTCAGGGACCAGATTCATCTTATGATCCGGCAGAACCAGGTATACCAAAGAAAGTACAGCGTGGGGGATCGTTTTTATGTACAGACCAATATTGTACACGCTATATGGTGGGCACAAGAGGAAAAGGTGATTATCAGTCTCCAGCCAATCATATTGGTTTCAGATGTGTGCAATAATTTCAAGCTGAGTTATATTATATTTTAACTACCAAAATTCATAGTTAAACAAAATTTAAAATCCCAATTTCACGAATTAAATTTCATTAAATTGGATATTTTATATAAAACTAATTCTTAAAATTACCACGTGCTTCCAGTTGCTCGGTTCATAACAAACTTTTATCTAATTATGAATCTTTAAAAACCCTTAAGATTTGTTTATATTTGCTAAAAAAACAAACAAATGCAGCATATCATAGATCGTTTTATTAGTTATGTAACAATTGATACTGAATCGGACCCAAATTCGCAAACTACGCCAAGTACCCAAAAACAATGGAATCTTGCTAATAAATTAGTTGAAGAACTAAAAGCAATTGGACTGCAAGATGTTACTATAGATGAAAAGGCTTATATTATGGCTACATTGCCAAGTAATGTAGATCACGAAGTACCTACAATTGGTTTTGTTTCCCATTTTGATACTTCTCCTGATTTTAGCGGAGCTAATGTAAAACCTCAGATAATTGAGAACTACGATGGAAAAGATATTGTTTTAAACACCGAAAAAAACATTATTCTTTCTCCAAATTATTTTAAAGATTTACTGCAGTATAAAGGACAGACAATCATCACAACTGACGGAACTACTTTGCTTGGAGCTGATGATAAAGCCGGAATTACCGAGATTGTTTCTGCAATGGAATACTTAGTTCAGCATCCTGAAATTAAACACGGAAAAATAAGAATTGGATTTACTCCTGATGAGGAAATTGGACGTGGAGCGCATCATTTTGATGTTGAAAAATTTGGTGCACAATGGGCTTATACAATGGATGGAAGTCAAATTGGTGAACTTGAATATGAAAATTTTAATGCCGCCGGAGCCAAAATTACCTTCAAAGGAAAAAGTGTTCACCCAGGTTATGCCAAAGGAAAAATGATCAATTCGATGTTAATTGCAAATGATTTTATCAATGAACTTCCAAAAGGAGAAACACCTCAGGAAACTAAAGGATATGAAGGATTTTTTCATGTACATCATTTAACCGGAAGTATTGAAGAAACTGTTTTAGAACTTATTATTCGGGATCATAACAAGAAAAAATTCGAAAAAAGAAAAGACTTAATTGAAAAAATAGCCAAAAAAATCAATAAAAAATTTGCCAAACAATTTGGAGAAGACATTGTAACTGCCGAAGTAAAGGATCAGTATTACAATATGAAAGAAAAAGTACTCCCTGTAAAACATATTGTTGATATTGCAGAAAAAGCAATGAAAGAGTTAAACATCAAACCGATCATTAAACCTATTCGAGGCGGAACTGACGGCTCACAATTATCATATATGGGATTACCTTGCCCTAATATCTTCGCGGGTGGTCATAATTTTCATGGAAAATACGAATATGTTCCCGCAGAAAGTATTCAGAAAGCAACTGATGTAATTGTGAAAATTGCTGAACTAACTGCAATTCAAGGGATTTTTGATGTTACCGAAAAATCAAAAAAAAGAAGATAATTTGGAACGAAATTCGGATAAAAAACATTTTTGGGACAAAGTCAATCAATGGGAAGAAGAACTTCTGTTTCTTAAATCCATTATTGATAAAACCGAACTGGTTGAAACCATAAAATGGGGCGGTCCCATTTACGTGTACAACAAAAAAAATGTTATCGGAATTGGTGGTTTTAAAAACTACTTTGCCATTTGGTTTCTGAACGGAGTATTTCTAAAAGATGAGAAAAAGAGACTTATAAATGCTCAGGAAGACAAAACCAAATCAATGCGTCAATGGCGTTTTACTTCAAAAGATGAAGTAAACGAAAAAGAAGTTTTAGAATATATTTTGGAAGCCATCGAAAATGAAAAGCAGGGAAAAGTTATAAAACCAGCTAAAAAAGAAACAATTGTTTCTGAATTTTTTCAAAAAGAAATAGATCAGAACCTGGATTTAGCGAAAGCTTTTCAAAAATTCAGCCCTTACAAACAATATGAATTTTTAGAATATATTGAAAGCGCCAAACAAGAGAAAACGAAGCTTTCGAGAACTAAAAAGATCATTCCAATGATTCTTGATAATGTGGGATTGAATGATAAATACAGATAATTTTAGAAAGAAATCCAATATTTATAAATAAGCCTTTGTTAAAGGTTTAAACTTTTACAAAGTTTTTTTATGATTCTTGGGTGATTACGAGAAACAAAACAACCCTACTAATAACATTCACAAAGTATATCATCCTGAGAAACAAAGGATGACTAGATTGCGTTTAAATTTTTAACTAATTCCATTTTTGATTTTCCTAGCGTCTAAATTACAAAATGCAAAAAATCCCAAACTCCAATGATTAAATTGGAATTTGGGATTTATATTTTATTTGAAATTTAAAAAAATTATGCTTTTTTATTCAAAGCAGCACTCATTTCCATAGAAATAGCTGAGCGCTCTAATTTTAATTTTCCGGACATTGTTTCAATAATAACGGTTGTTTCAGCAAGTTCTGAAACTCTACCGTGAATTCCGCTTTTAGTAATTATCTTATCCCCTACTTTTAGGCTGCTTTCAAATTCTTTTTCGTTTTTTGCTCTTTTTTGTTGTGGTCTGATCATGAAGAAATAGATTACCACAAACATTAATAGAAATGGCGCAAATTGAGTTAATTGTCCCATAATTTAAATTCTGTTTTTGATTTGATTTATATTTAATATTTTCTTTTCTAATTGACTCTTCGACTTAGTTCAGAGTAAGTGCAATTTGGATTCTAAAAAACGGGATTTCCTGAAATTACATTAATCCTCTTCCAACTTTTACCATTTTTTTATTAGCGGTAAGTTCTTTTACAAGGTTATCTAAAATTCCGTTGATAAAAATACTGCTTTTTGGTGTAGAATACTCTTTAGCAATTTCTAAATATTCATTAAGCGTTACTTTTACCGGAATTGAAGGGAATTTCAGAAATTCGCAGATAGCCATTTTTAAAATTATGGTATCAATCTCAGCAATTCTTTCACTATCCCAGTTTGGCGTTTTATCATCGTATTCTTTAGCCAAAACAGATTCATTTAAAACTGTTCTTCTGAATAAATCCTTTGCAAAATCTTTATCCTCCACATCTTTATATAATTTTGGGACTCTAAAGCTGTCAGGATCTTCCGTTTTTATAGCTTTCAATTGTTTAATAATATGTGTATTTACAACTGGAATATCATCAACCCACGTTAATTTATCATCTTCTAAATACTCATATAACTTTTCATTTGGAACAATAATCTCCGAAAATAAATCAATTACAAATTGTCTGTCTTCTTCAAATGTATTTGTTGAATTGCTCATGTATTTTGCATACAAATCGCTTGCTTTAATGTCATTTAAAAGCAATAAAATATAATCATCATTTAGTGACCAGTTATTGATTTTACGATTTTCTAAAGCGATGCTTAAGGAATTGCTTTCGGCAAGAAGCTGAAAAATTTTGTTTTTGATAAATTTCTCATTCGGATTACGTTCTGCAGCAGTTGCAAGATGTTTTTTACTTGAAAGATGTAAAAAAACAGATTCTTTTTTGCAAATTTCAATCAATGAAGAAAGCATTATAAGATATAAATCCTGAATATTATCAATACTGTAAAAAAGAAATTTCTCTTCTTTTTCCAGATTATCAGAACCACTTTGATGCATTGCATAAATGGATTGCATGACTTTAACGCGTAAGTGTCTTCTATTTACCACCTTGTAAGAACATTTAAAAATTAGTCTGCAAAAATAAGAATTTAACAGCTGATAATAAAATTTAAAACATAAAAAAGCTTTAAAAAAAAGTGCTTTTAAAACAATAAAGCCTAAAAAACAACAAAGCGTTTTTTAGGCTTTTAAACTAATCCTTATTATTCATCAATGAATTAACATAAAAATTACTTCAGGCTTATTTTTTTAAAAAATATTACTTTTTACTATTCTCAATTTTTCTCAAATTAATTCGATTTTGAGCAATTGTAAGCGCAGCTTTATGAGTTGTTATTCCATTTTTCACTGCGTAATCGATAATTTCTAAAGTAGTGTTATAGATGTTTTCGGTTTTACTCATGATTTCGGCTTTACCATAATGCTCTAATTCTGCATAAACATTGATAATTCCGCCCGCATTGATTAAGAAATCAGGTGCATATAAAATACCTCTTTCCTGCAGTCTTGTTCCGTGAACATTTTCATCAGCTAACTGATTATTTGCTGCACCGGCAATTACCTTGGCTTTAATTTTGTCTACTGTAGCATCATTGATTGTAGCTCCCATTGCACATGGTGCATAAATATCAACATCAGCACTATATAAATCTTCGCCAGCAAAAACGGTTGCGCTATATTTTTTTGCTACTTCATATAGTTTTTCTTCATTGATATCAGCAATTGTAACCTTTGCTCCTTCTTTAGTTAAATACTCAACTAAAGCTTCTCCAACGTGCCCAATTCCCTGAACCAAAACTTTTTTACCATCTAAAACATCAGAACCAAACTGACTTTTAGCAGCCGCTTTCATTCCTAAATAAACTCCGTAAGCAGTTATAGGCGAAGGATTTCCTGATCCGCCCCTTTCTTCAGAAATACCCGTAACATAAGGCGTTACATCTCTCACAGTATCCATGTCTTTAGTTTCCATTCCAACATCTTCAGCCGTAATATATCTTCCGCTCAATGAGTGAACAAATTCACCAAACTTACGCATTAACTCAGTTGTTTTCTGTGTTTTTGCATCTCCTATAATTACTGCTTTTCCACCACCAATATTAAGTCCGGTAATCGCAGATTTATAAGTCATACCTCTCGAAAGACGCAAAACATCATTTAGAGCTTCCCATTCGGTATTATAATTCCACATTCTGGTACCTCCTAAAGCTGGTCCCATAACTGAATTATGAATACCAATAATTGCTTTTAAACCTGTATCTTTGTCATTGCAAAATACAATTTGTTCGTGATCGTCAAAAGATAACTGACCAAAAACAGGATCCATTTTTTGAAGTTCCTTTCCAGTTGCGAAAGTTGCATCCATAGCGTTATAATTTATTTGTTAAAATTACGAATTTGTCAAAAAGACATATCAAACATAAACAAAAAATATATATGTGCTATTTTTTTATCTTTAAAATAACAATTTTACAATAGATTTGTTTTAAACAAATAAGATCTTTTATTACTTTTAATTGAAGATTTTAAAAAAAACCAAATCATTTCAACATTGAATCTCTTAAAAAAATGAAAGAATTAAGCTATTTAAACAAATATTTCATTAAATACAAATACAGTTTCTCCTTCGGTATTTTAATCACTATAATCGCACAAATTTTTTTCTTGTTCACTCCAAAATTGGTCAGCCAGTCTTTTGACACAATTGAAGAGTTTTTAAAATTATCAGAAACTGACCGCCATTCTTCTATAATTATTGGTTACTACAGACAAGATTTAATTCATAATGTACTCTTAATCATTGGTAGTGCAATTGTCGCTGGGTTTTTAACTTTTTTAATGCGCCAGACCTTAATTGTAATGTCGCGTCATATTGAATTTGATTTAAAAAATGAAGTTTTCAAACAATACGAAAATCTTTCTCAGAATTTCTATAAACAAAATCGCACCGGAGATTTAATGAACCGTATCAGCGAAGATGTTTCTAAGGTCCGAATGTATGTAGGCCCGGCAGTGATGTATACCATTAATACTTTTATTCGTTTTACAATTGTAATCCTATATATGTATAATGTTTCGCCATTATTGACATTATATACTATTTTGCCTTTACCCCTTCTCTCGTATTGTATTTTTAAACTGAGTTCAGAAATCAATAAAAGAAGTACAACTTTTCAGCAATATCTATCTAAAGTTTCGAGCTTTTCTCAGGAAATATTTTCAGGAATCCGTGTTATAAAAGCAAATTCATTAGAAAATCAACATCAAAACAACATGATAGCTCTAGCTGATGAAAGCAAAAAGAAGAGTTTAGATCTGGCTAAAGTACAATCGTTATTTGGCCCTTTGATGATTGCTTTAATCGGAATCAGTAATTTGGTTGTAATCTATTTTGGAGGTGTAATGTACATTAACGGAACTATTCCGAATATTGGGACAATTGCAGAATTTATTTTATACGTAAATATGCTAACCTGGCCTGTAGCGTCTTTAGGTTGGGTTTCGTCAATGGTTCAGGAAGCCGAAGCTTCTCAAAAACGATTAAATGAATTTTTAAAAATTGAACCGGAAATCAAAAACAACAATCAAAATTCATCAGATATCCAAGGCACAATAGCCTTCAAAAATGTGAGTTTTACTTATGAAGATACCAATATTGAAGCTCTTAAAAATATATCATTTACTATAAAGAAGGGTGAAACGCTGGCCATTTTAGGGAAAACCGGTTCAGGAAAATCGACTATTTTATCTTTGATTTCACGTTTATATGATGTTACTGAAGGAAGAATCACAATTGATGACAATGAAATTAGTATTCTAAACTTAAATGACCTCAGAAACAACATTGGAATTGTGCCTCAGGATGCTTTTTTATTCTCAGACACAATTAAAAATAATATCAAATTTGGTAATCAGCATGCAACTGATGAAGAAGTAATTCAAGCTGCTAAGAACGCTGTAGTTCATGACAATATCATCACTTTCAATAGACAATATGACACTGTTTTAGGAGAAAGAGGTATTACGCTTTCGGGCGGGCAAAAACAGCGTGTATCTATTGCGCGGGCTATTATTAAGAATCCGGCAATTTTACTTTTTGACGACTGTTTGTCTGCTGTTGATACTGAAACTGAAGAAACTATTTTGAATAATTTATTTGAAATTTGCAAAGACAAAACGACCATTATAGTAAGTCATAGAATATCATCTGCTAAAAATGCTGATAAAATAATCATTTTAGAAGATGGCAAAATTATTCAACAAGGTTCTCATAATCAATTAATAAATCAGGATGGTTATTATTCATCGTTATATTTAAAACAACTTTCAGAAAAAGAATTACTTTAATTGTTGCGTAATAGATAATTTTTTATGATTTTTGATTACTATTAATTCCAAAAATGATAGAACGTATTATGAGAGAAAATGACATGTTAGAAAAAGAAGAGATTTTTTCTAAAGTATTACGAGCAGGAAGAAGAACTTATTTCTTTGATGTAAGGGCTACAAAAGCAGACGATTACTACATTACCATTACCGAAAGTAAAAAATTTACAGAAGAAGATGGTTCTTTCCATTTTAAAAAGCATAAAATTTATTTATACAAAGAAGATTTTAGTGCTTTTGCAGAAATATTAGAAGAAATGACTTCGTATGTCTTGAACCACAAAGGCGAAGAAGTAATCTCTGAAAGACACCAGAGAGACTTTAAAAAAGAATACGGTTCCGACAAACCTGAAGGGCAAAGATCCAGTTTTACAGATATTGATTTTGACGATATTTAGTCAATAAACTTTATAAAAAGTACGAGTCCAAAATGTTCCGCATTTTGGACTTTTTTTATATATTTAAACTTAGGTTTTTTTTATAAATCTAATCCATCTAAAAATCTAAATAATCCAAAGATGAAAAAGCTTTTTCTATCACTTACTTTCTTCTTTCTATACTCAAATTCCTTTCCCCAAAAAACAGGTTATGAAACGAAATCGAATATTCAATACTACAATTCAGCAATAAATAAATCTGACTCTTATATTAGCGAAAGATGTGTTTTAGATATTTATTACCCTAAAAACAGCAAAAGATTTGCCACTATAGTTTGGTTTCATGGTGGAGGATTAACAGGTGGAAGCAAAGAAATTCCCGAAGCATTAAAAAATAAAGGCTTTGCAGTTATTGGTGTTAATTATAGATTATCTCCAAAAGTAAAAGCCGCAAAATGTATTGAAGACGCAGCTTCTGCCGTTGCCTGGGTTTTTAATAACATTTCAAATTATGGAGGCGATCCATATTTAATATTTGTTTCAGGGCATTCGGCTGGAGGTTATCTGACTTCGATGATTGGTTTAGATAAAAAATGGCTTCAAAAAGAAGGTCTTGATGCTAATTCAATTGCAGGATTAATTCCGTTTAGCGGGCAATGTATTACTCATTTTGAAATTAGACGAGAAAATGGAATTCCTGAAAAACAGCCAACCATTGATGCTTTTGCACCTTTGTTTCACGTTCGAGCAGATGCTCCACCTCTTTTATTGATTACCGGAGACCGTGAACTGGAAATGTTAGGCCGATATGAAGAAAATGCCTACATGGAACGAATGATGAAACTTACTGGACATAAACAGACCAAACTTTTTGAATTAGACGGTTATGGTCACGGAATGACTGAACCTGCATTTCCTTTACTTGTAAATGAAGTAAACCGAATTATAAAAGACAAACAAACCAAAAAATAATTATTTAAAAAAATCCATGGTAATGGAAACAAACTTATTAATATTACCCGGTCTTGGAAATTCTGGCGACAAGCACTGGCAAACTTTTTGGCATAAAAAATTCGTCAATTCAATACGGTTGGTTCAGGATAATTGGGATGAACCGATTCGAGAAGAATGGCTCGAAAGATTAAATGAAGAAATAGCGAAACTCAAAAAACCAACAATTTTAATTGCACATAGCCTGGCGGTTTCTCTGGTTTTACACTGGGCAGAAACGAATAAGAATAAAAACATTATTGGAGCTTTATTGGTGGCTCCTGCCGATGTTGATTCACCTCAGCACACACCAGAATGTGTACGCAATTTTTCTCCAATGCCAATTTCAAAACTCCCATTTCCTTCAATTGTTGTTGCGAGCGAAAACGATCCTTACGCTTCTTTTGAAAGAAAACAATACTTGGCTGAGAAATGGGGAAGCGATTTTGTAAACGTTGGTCAAAAAGGTCATATCAACTCTGATTCTGATTTAAAATATTGGGAAGAAGGGCAGTCAATTTTGCAACAGCTAATTAATAATATTAAAAAATAATTAGTATTTAGATTTTAACTCATTGCCATTAAGGTTACTTTGCGACAGTTTGTAGCCACAGAAAACCGAAATAAAATTGATGAAATAGAGCGAATTAAAATTTAAAATTATGGCAACAAATATTTCAATAATAAAAATAAATGCTCCAATTCAAAAAGTTTGGAAAACTGTTACCGAACCAGAAATGGTACAATTATGGCAATTTGGAAGTGATTTAATAACAACTTGGAAAGTTGGAAGCGAAATAAGATTCGTAACCAAATTGGAACAACAAGTATTTGAACAATGGGGAATAATTAAGGAAATTCATGAAATGAATTGTTAAAATATAGTTATTTGCGCTAAGACCTGATTTGGAAGATAAACCCGAAAATTATTTTATAATGAGTTATGTTTTAACCGAAGAAAATGGAATTACAAAACTTGAAATTATAAAAGAAGATAATCGACCAAATGCAATTCAGGAAAAACAACAAGGAGAACAAAATCAAATATTGAAATCATTAAAAGATTCAGCCGAAAAACAATAAAACAGAACGCACAAAAGAGTTTGGCACTATTTCGAATTTTATGGTAAATTTGATTTTTGCGTTCCGTAAGAAATTTTATCTTTAGTTGAAAATAAACCGTTACTAAGTTCACATCCACGCCAAGTACCAGAACGAAAAGCCTAACCTTTAAAAACCTGAATACTTACAAATAAAGTCTATCCAATTCTCAATCCATTTTCAATCTTAAAATCCGGAGCCAATAGAATTACATCTCCCTCTTCGCCTACCGCGCCCAAAACCAGACATTCACTCATAAATTTTCCTATTTGCTTTTTGGGAAAATTCACCACAGCCACAATTTGACGATTTAATAAATCTTCTTTTAGATAACGTTTGGTAATTTGTGCTGATGACTTTCTAATCCCTATTTCTAAACCAAAATCAATCGTAAGCTGATAAGCCGGTTTTCTTGCTTCAGGAAAATTATTAACATCAATTATAGTTCCTACACGCATATCGGTTCTTTCGAATTCGTTCCAGGTTAAATCCATTTTTGTTTTAATTATTTGATTTACAAACGTATTAATTTTGTAATTGTTATAACTAATTCTATAACCGTTTTTTTAGCTGTGCTTTTAATTTTACAAATCAAATTAGTGAACTAACTTAAAAAACACAGAAATGGAAAATAGTCTAATAAATACCAATACATCATTTAAAGATTCAGACTTTGATCTTCGGCTTCAAAACACAGATAAATATATTGAAACAGCTCAAAATGTAAAACTATATGTAAAAGATTATGGTAAAGGAAAACCGGTAATTTTGATTCATGGATGGCCTCTTTCAAACGAAATGTGGGAATATCAAATCGAATTTTTAGTTCAGAATAATTTTAGGGTAATTGCATATGATCGACGCGGTTTTGGTAAATCTTCACAGCCTTGGGAGGGATATGATTATGATACTTTAACTGATGATTTAAGTGAAATTATTGAACAGCTTCAATTAGAAAATGCCACTCTTGTAGGTTTTTCTATGGGAGGTGGCGAAGTAGTTCGTTATTTTAGCCGTCATGGTGGAAAAGGGGTTACAAAAGCAGCCTTAATTTCCTCAATCATTCCTTTTTTAGCCAAAACTGAAGATAATCCTGAAGGACGTACAAAAGAAAAAGGAGAAGCAACCGCAGCTGCAATTAGAGAGGACCGAATAGGATTCCTTGAAAATTTCGGCAAAACATTTTTTGGTGTAAATATTATCAACAAACCGTTAAGTACGCCTTTACTGGAATATTACAGAAATTTATGTTCTTTGGCTTCGCCAAGAGCAACACTAAAATGTTCTGAATCATTATCTAATACAGACTTTAGAGACGAACTGGAAAGCATTAAAGTTCCTACTTTAATTATACATGGTGATGATGATAAAAATGTTCCAATCGAAGTGAGTTCAGAAAAAACGGCCGCTGCCATTGCTAATAATACTTTCATTGTGTATGAAGGTGCACCACACGGACTATTTTACACAGAAAAAGACAAATTAAATCAAGATTTACTTGACTTTTTAAATTCATAAATACATATGATATCCAAAGAGAATTTACCTGACAGTGAAATTTCTTTGGATATTTTTTTTTACGTGCACTCTTTACAGAATTAAAAAGTTATTTTTGATTAACTAATTCTTTAGAAAATGGCACGAACTCCTTCCAATATGATTCCGCTTGGCACCCTTGCTCCAAACTTCAATCTTAAAGATACCAATTCAAATAACGAATACTCTTTTGAAGATTTAAAAGGATCAAAAGGGACACTTGTTATTTTTATATGCAATCACTGTCCTTTTGTACTTCACGTTATCAAAGAAATTGTAATGATTGCTAATGATTATCGCGTTCAGGGAATTGGCATTATCACTATTTCAAGTAATGATATAGAGAAGTTTCCTCAGGATTCACCCGAAATGATGACTGAATTTGCTTTTGAGAATAAAATAGATTTTCCTTATTTATTTGATGAGACCCAAGAGGTAGCTAAAGCTTATAATGCTGCCTGCACACCTGATTTTTATTTATTTGATAATCAAAACCGTTTATTTTATCGAGGTCAATTGGATGATTCAAGACCCGGAAACAAAATTCCATTAAGCGGAAATGACCTGAGAAATGCTATTGATGCTTTAATTTATAACAGAAGCTTAAACGAAACTCAAAAACCAAGTATAGGCTGCAATATTAAATGGAAATAAATACTAATTGCAAAAATTAGAACGAAAAAAAAACTAACAGTTTTTTTTTAAAAAATTAGTTAGGTTAGAAATTATAGTTGCGAATGGATATAATTTGTTACAGAAGCCATTTTATTATCGTCTAACTTCGCTTTTTTCTGCATTCTTATCAAAATTGGCGCCCACTCTTCCTGAGTAAATTTTTTCGGCTCATATAGTTTATGGCATCTTGCACAGCTATTTTCATATAAGTTTTTACCATCAGCCAATTCTCCGGGTGTTAACTCTGTTGCGTTTACGGTTTCAGTTACTGCAGGTGCAACTGTTGCTTCCGTAGCTGTTGCAGCCGTTTTTTTTGTACCACAAGAAATTAAAAGTAAAATTGCAGCGGTTACGGTTAGGATTCTTAATTTCATGTTTCTTTATTTTTGAAGTAAATATAAAAAAATCCCATTCGACTACCGAATGGGATTATTATTTAAAATGATATTAAATTATATCAAATACTTATTTTACGTCCATTAATTCAACGTCGAAGATCAAAGTTGCATGTGGAGGAATAACACCTCCTGCTCCAGCAGCCCCATAAGCTAAATCAGATGGAATTACAAAACGAGCTTTGTCACCCACTTGTAATAAAGCGATACCTTCGTCCCATCCTTCGATAACCTGTCCCTGACCTAATCTAAATTCGATTGGTTTTTTTCTTGGGTAAGATGAATCAAAAACTTTTCCGTTTTCTAAAGATCCTTCGTAATGAACAGAAACTGTTTTTCCGGCTTCTGCTTTTTTACCCTCTCCTTTTTGAATCATTTTATAGCGTAAACCACTTTCTGTTTTATCAAAACCAGCTGCTAATTGTTCCATTTTTGCTTCAGATTCTGCTTTTAGAGCAGCATCTCTTTTTAAACGAGCCCCTTTTAAAGCAATAAAAGCTTCAATAGCATTCCATTTCTGAGCTTCTTCTCCTACTCTGATAATTTCTACTGCATCAAGATTATCTCCCTGAGCAACTGCATCCACTACATCCTGGCCTTCGATAACGTGACCAAAAACAGTATGTTTGTTGTCTAACCATGAAGTTGGAACGTGCGTAATGTAAAATTGAGAACCGTTACTTGCAGGTCCTGAATTAGCCATTGCTAAAACTCCCGGACGATCATGTTTTAAACTTGGGTGAAATTCATCATCAAATTTGTATCCTGGATCTCCTGTTCCTGTTCCTTTTGGGCAGCCACCCTGAATCATAAAATCAGGAATTACTCTGTGAAAAGTTAAACCATCATAGAATTTTTGTCCTTGAGGTTTTACTTTATTTTCCATATTTCCTTCTGCAAGAGCTACAAAATTCCCTACAGTTCCTGGTGCTAACTCATGTGCTAATTTTACTAAAATCGAACCTTTACCTGTATTGAATTTAGCGTATATTCCGTTTTCCATTGTTGTTATTTTTTAATTGAACGCAAATTTACAAATTAATTTTTATATCAATTTGTGGTTTCTATTTTTTTAGATTTTGATTTATAAGTAAGCCCGTACACTGTTAACGCTAATATTGACAACCCAACACATCCGCTAGCTACAGCATGCCATCCGCCTAATTTCCATAATACCAATCCGTAAGCTGATCCTGCTGCTGTTCCTAAAAAGCTAAACGACATAAATACCGTATTTAATCTGTTTCTGGCTTCCGGAAGTAAGGAATAAACTCTGGTTTGATTTGAAATATGAACTCCTTGGATTCCAATGTCAATAAAAACAATTCCAATCGCAATTCCGATCACGCTTTCAACTGAAAAATAAAAAACCAAAAAACTGATCAGTATCAATAAACAGCCATACCCCACTGCTACTCTTGAACCACCTTTGTCCCCCATTTTTCCAACCAATGGTGCTGCCAAAGCTCCTGAAGCTCCAACAATTCCGAACAGACCAATTGTGGCGCTGTTAAAATGAAATGGTTCTCCCGAAAGCAATAAAACCATCGTGGTCCAGAAAGCGCCAAACTGAGCAAAACTAAATACATTAATTAAAGTTGCTTCGCGTAAGACAGGCTGTGTTTTGATAAGTGTAAAAAGGGATTGAATTAACTGTCCATAAGATCCTTGAAATTGCGGTTTATTGATAGGAAATTTATTCTGAATTACAAAAAAGATCAAAAGGCAAATTCCGGCAGCGATATAAAACATGGATCTCCATCCTAAAACCTGACCAATAAATCCGCTTAATGTTCTGGAAAGTAAAATACCAACCAACAAACCGCTCATGATTGTTCCGATGACTTTTCCTCGCTGCTCTACAGAACTTAACGAAGCTGCAAGAGGCAAAATAAGCTGAGGCACTATTGAGGTGATTCCGATAAGCAAGGAAGCAATTTGTAATATAAAGAAATTTTTTGCCGTAGCCGCAATGATTAAGGCAATTACAGAAGCAAAAGTAGTTAGTAAGATTTGCTTTTTTCTTTCGATTTTATCTCCCAACGGAACCATAAAAAATAACCCGATAGCATATCCTGCCTGAGTTAAATACGTTATTGTTCCGGCGTTTGCTTCAGGAATTTTAAATTCGTTGGCAATTAAAATAATCAAGGGCTGGCAGTAATACAGATTTGCAACTATAAGTCCAGTGCAGGCTGCCATAAATAAGACATTCGTTTTGGATAAATTCATTTTGCAAAAATACCAATCTAATCTTTATCAAAACTTTAAAAAAAATATAATTTTTTGAATGTTCAGGTCAAATCATATTGGTATTTTAGAAATTATATCGTTTAAAACGCTTTACTAAATTTTCTCTGTCAATAGAATGTTACTTTTTTAAAACAGAATTTTCAGCTACAGAAAATTAGGCGCTTTTTTTTTTAACAGTGTAGCTGTTCGGTGCTTGATTCCTTTTATTTCATTAATCTGAATAAAGTCAGATTTGGATTCTGTTCGTTACTATTTTCCAATTCTTTAAAACCCAGTTTCTGGAGAAGTCCAATTGAATTCTGATTGTTCTTATGTATTACAGCATCTATCGTTTCTAATTCAAGTGTAGCTGTTCCATATTGAATTATTTTCTTCACAGCCTCAATCATAAATCCCTTCCCTTGATATTCGGTTAAAAGCTCATATCCAATTTCACATTTTTTTAAATCATCTAAAAACCCAAATAAACAAATCGTACCGATCAGTTTTTCTTCACCCGTTTTTGTAATTGCCCAATAAAAAAAATCATCGTTTTCATTTTCAATTATGCTTTTAATGAAAATTAAGGCATCTTCTATTATTTTACTTGGCTGCCTGTCGAGAAATTTATTTATTTCTGGATTTGAACGCAATTGGAATATTTCTCCAGCGTCATTTTGTGAAATTTGCCGGAGAGTTAACCTTTCAGTCATCAATAAAGGTAATCTCTTTGATTCTTTGTTCATTTTTTAGTTGAATTTTCTACCTGAAAGCTAACGCATTATGATAATTATTTCATGAAATCTTCACGCATCGGACTGAAAACATCTGTCAGCATTCCTTCTTCCACACACAAAACGCCATGAATCGCATGTGGCGGAATATAAAAGCTATCGCCTTCTTTAAGTGTTTTTGTAACTCCGTTTATCGTAACATCAAATGTTCCTTTTGCTACATAAGTAACCTGCGTATGATAGTGTTCGTGCAAAGCACCAATAGCTCCTGTTTCAAAATATACATTCACCAGCATAACACGATTATCAAAAGCCAAAACTTTACGTTTTACTCCTTCTCCAACCACTTCCCATTGAATTTCCTCTCCAAAAAGAAACTCATTACTTGCAATAGAACTTTCCATATTATTGTTTCATTTATTATGCAAAAATAAGGCATTTAAATGAGTTAATTTAAATCAACTCCTTTGAAATAAAATTAAAGCTTGTTTTTATTGATTCAAAAGCATCCGTTCCAAAATTGTTTTCCTGCTCAACAAAAAAATGTCTCATACCGGATTGTTTTACTTCTTTAAAAAATGATTTAAAATCAATTGATCCTGAACCAACCTCAGTATTAAAGGTGTGGCTTATTTTATCCATATCTTTTACATGCCACATTTTAAAGCGTCCCGGATATTGTTTAAACAATTGTAACGGCTCGTTACCAGAATATACAACCCAGTATAAGTCTAACTCAAAATCTACCAGATTTTTATCTGTTTCTTTCAATAAAACTTCATAACCACTTATTCCATCATATTTTTGGAATTCAAAATCATGATTATGATAAGCAAGTTTTAAACCGGCTTTTTTACACAACTTTCCTGCTTCATTTAGTCTTGCAGCAATTTTTTTATAATCTTCAATATTCTTTCTAAGAGGTTCATCAATCCATGGAATTGTAAAATATTCCTGATTCAGAATCTTTGCCGCTTCTATTGCCGCAACAAGTTCATTTGTATTTCCATCAGCCAAAAAAGTTCCTGAATTGTAATGCCCGCTAACAGTTTGCAATCCGTTTTTATTCAATATTTCTTTTAATTCAACTGGAGATATTCCCCAAAACTGATCTTTAATAGAAAAACCGTATGTTTCAACAGTTGTATAGCCTGTAGCCGATACTTTTTCTAAAGTTGATTTTACATCTTTTGGAAGTTCTTTACGCAGGGTATATAATTGTAAGCCTATCTCTTTTTTGTCTATTGAAAATGCCAATGAGGGCATTGTCAAAACTCCAGCTGTAGCCAAACTGGTATTGACCATAAAAGTTCGTCTGCAAATCATTATTGCTTTTGTTAATTTGATTTTAAAAATTGACTCTCATAATCGTTTATAAAAAACTGAAGAGCTTCTAAAGTTTGTGAATTAATAACCTTACCTGCTTCATCAATTTTACCACGAACACCTTGTATTAAAAGCTGGTTATTATTTTCAAATTTAGCCTCTAATGTTTTTATTATTAGCAGAAGCTGTTGATGTGCCATTTCGCCTGAAGCAGAAGCTGTTATTAATCCGGCTTTTTTATTTGAAAAAATTCTAGTTGAAACACACCATTCAAGTGCATTTTTCAGACTTCCGGGCAAACTAAAAACATATTCAGGAGTACAGATTAATATTCCATCAGACTGAACGATTTTGTTTTTGAAAGCAATAACTTTTTCCGGTGGAAACTCACCATCCAAATCCGGATTAAAGTGTGGAATTCCTTCTAAATCTTCAAATATTTCAATTTCGAATTGACTGTTTATATTCTCAGAAATAAATTTCAGAATTTTAAAATTACTCGAGTTGTTTCTCGTACTTCCTGTTGAACTAAACCTTCGGTAGCACTTATTGAGATTTTGTACCTTACGAATATAACTAAAAATTATAATTATGGTC